>JBJEWP010000001.1:0-3177 GCA_051885115.1 Stenotrophomonas sp.
AACACCGCGCGCAACCTGGGATGATGCGCCCGGCGCAACGCATCGCGGCCTGGGCCGCTCCTACGACCAAAACCCCGGTGCGATGTTCCAGCACCCACCCCGCCCGTAGGAGCGCCGCCCGGCGCGATGCTTCCAACATGGCCGCACAACGCATCGCGGCCTGGGCTGCTCCTACCCGAAGCCACGGCGCCAGATGCGATGGGCAAGCTGGCACAAGATCGGCAATGGAGCAGACCAAGTGTGTCGAAAGTCATTTGACGCAGGTTTCAGCGCATCGCAAGAATCGACGGTCAACGTGCGCGCCACGTTGCTGCCGTCCCCGCCCGTAGTTTCCTTCGAGTTGGAGAGCCGCCTTGCAACGACGTGATTTTCTCGCCCTGTCCGGGCTGACTGCCGGTGGCCTGGTGCTGCCGGCGTACTTCGGCAAGGCGATTGCCGCCGAGCAACTGATCGAGCAGATCGACCCGGCGCTGAAAAAGCGTCTGGCCGATGTTGCCCTGCAGGCAGCCACCAGTGCCGGCGCCAGTTACTGCGACGTGCGCATCGGCCGCTACCTGCGCCAGTTCATCGTCACCCGCGAGGACAAGGTGCAGAACGTGGTCAACGGTGAATCCACCGGTGTGGGCATCCGCGTGATCGTCAACGGCGCCTGGGGCTTTGCCGCCACCAACCAGCTCAATGCCGACGGCGTGGCCAAGGCCGCGCAGCAGGCGGCGGCCATTGCCCGGGCCAACGCGAAGATCCAGACCGAGCCGGTGCGCCTGGCGCCCGCACCGGGCGTGGGCGAAGTGACCTGGGCCACCCCGATCAAGACCAATGCCATGGCCGTGCCGGTCAAGGACAAGGTCGAGCTGCTGCTCAGCGTCAACGCCGCAGCCATCGCCGCCGGTGCCAGCTTCGTCAATTCGCAGGTGTTTGCGATCAACGAGCAGAAGTACTTTGCCTCCACCGACGGTTCCTACATCGACCAGGACGTGCACCGCATCTGGGCACCGATGACGATCACTGCCATCAACAAGGAAACCGGCAAGTTCCGCACCCGTGGCGGGCTGTCCTCGCCGATGGGCCTGGGCTGGGAATATCTGGACGGCGATGCGGCCGGCAAGACCGTGCTGCCCACCGGCGACACCGTCTACGGCCAGTCCTACGACATGGTCGAGGACGCCATTGCCGCCGCCCGCCATGCCCAGGCCAAGCTGCGTGCGCCCTCGGTCAAGCCGGGCAAGTACGACCTGGTGCTGGACCCCTCGCACACCTGGCTGACCATCCACGAAGCGGTCGGCCACCCGCTGGAGCTGGACCGCGTGCTCGGCTACGAAGCCAACTACGCCGGCACCAGCTTTGCCACCCTGGACAAGCGCGAGCAGCGCTTCCAGTACGGCAGCGAGCTGGTCACCATGTTCGCCGACAAGACCCAGCCAGGCTCGCTGGGTGCGGTGGCCTACGACGATGAAGGCGTGGCCACCAAGCGCTGGGACCTGATCACCGACGGCAAGCTGGTGGACTACCAGACCATCCGCGACCAGGCCCACATCCTGGGCAAGACCGAATCGGACGGCTGCTGCTATGCCGACTCGTGGTCCAGCGTGCAGTTCCAGCGCATGGCCAACGTGTCGATGGCGCCGGGCAAGACCCCGCTGAGCGTGGCCGATCTGGTCAAGGACGTGGAAAACGGCATCTACATCATCGGCGATGGTTCCTTCTCCATCGACCAGCAGCGCTACAACGCCCAGTTCGGCGGCCAGCTGTTCTACGAGATCAAGGACGGCAAGGTCACCGGCATGCTCGAGGACGTGGCCTACCAGATCCGCACCCCGGAATTCTGGAACGCCTGCACCGCCGTGGCCGACGAGCGCGACTACCGCCTGGGCGGCTCGTTCTTCGACGGCAAGGGCCAGCCGGGCCAGGTCTCGGCGGTGTCGCACGGTTCGTCCACCGCCCGCTTCAACGGTATCAACGTCATCAACACCGCCCGCAGCCTCGGCTGATCGGCCTGGAGCCCAACACCCATGAGCATCTACACCGAACAACAGGCCAAGGCCATCCTGGACAAGGTCATTGCCCTGTCCACCGCCGATGAATGCACCGCCGTGCTGGAAGGCAGCATCGACGGCAACATCCGTTTTGCCCTGAACAACGTCTCCACCAGTGGCGTGGTCGAAAACACCTCGCTGATGGTGCAGGTGGCCTTCGGCAAGCGCGTCGGCAGCGCCTCGATCAACGAGTTCGACGACGCCTCGCTGGAGCGCGTGGTGCGCCGCGCCGAGGACCTGGCCCGCCTGGCCCCGGAAAACCCGGAGTTCCTGCCTGCCATCGGCAAGCAGACCTACACCCCCAGCGACACCTGGAGCGAAAGCACCGCGGCCATCGACCCCGAGTTCCGCGCCCAGGTGGCCGCCGATTCGATCACCCCGTGCCGTGGCAATGGCCTGGTCGCCGCCGGCTTCCTGGATGACGGCCGTGGCTTCACCGCCACCGCCAACTCCAACGGCAACTTCGCCTACCAGCGCCAGACCAACTTCAACTACACCTGCACCGTGCGCACCGAAGACGGCCGTGGTTCTGGCTGGGTGGGGCGCAACCTGCAGCACGCCGACCAGTTCAATGCCGGCGACGACATCGAGATCGCCAAGCGCAAGGCACTGGACTCGGCCCAGGCCCGTGCACTGGAACCGGGCAAGTACACGGTGATCCTGGAACCGGCCGCGGCCGCCGGCCTGGTGAGCTTCATGATGAACTTCTTCGACGCGCGCAGCGCCGATGAAGGCCGCAGCTTCCTGTCCAAGCGTGGTGGTGGCAACAAGCTCGGCGAGCTGGTCTACGACCCGCAGGTCAACATGGTGGCTGACCCGTGGCACCCGGAGGCACCGGTGCTGCCGTGGGATGGCGAAGGCATGCCGCGGCAGAAAATGGACATCATCAAGGACGGCCGCATCGCCAACCTGCTGTATTCGCGCTACTGGGCGCAGCAGCAGGGCAAGGAGGCGGTGGCCCGCCCGGGCAACCTGATCATGAGCGGCGGCACCAAGTCCACCGCCGAACTGGTGCGCTCCACCCAGCGCGGCATCCTGGTCACCCGCACCTGGTACATCCGCATGGTCGACCCGCAGACCGTGCTGCTCACCGGCCTGACCCGCGACGGCACCTTCTACATCGAGAACGGCCAGATCAAGCACC
>JBJEWP010000002.1:0-3124 GCA_051885115.1 Stenotrophomonas sp.
GATGGCGCCGGGGACGGTGCAGGGGCCGGAGACGGTGCGGGCGATGGCGCCGGGGACGGCGGTGGCAGTTGCGCGATCAGCTCCTGCAGGCGGCTTTGCCATTGCTGTTCGGCAAAGCCCGGGGCCAGGTCATCGGCCAGGCCGGGCTGGCTGCGGTCGGTCATCTCCGGCTGCATCGGGGCACCGCTGAAACCGGCCAGGCCGCTGGGGTCGTCACTCAGGGCCGGGGCATCATCAGGCAAGGGCGCGCCGGCACCCGGCGCACCGGCAGGCACCTGCCCGGGGCTGAGCGGCGACTGGATCGGCGCATAACTGACTTCCCCGCAGCCCTGCCCGGAGCCGGTCACGGTCATCGCCATGCCGGCACCGGACAGGCTCGCCGGCTGCCCGCTGCCGCAGCCCAGCTCCACCGAAGTGCCGTAATGCAGGGCGATATGCAGCGGCGCGCCGGGGGCATCGGGCACATCGAAATCAACAATCGCGCCACGGATGCCGGCCACCCCCACCGGGGTTTTCACCGTGGCCGAGCCACCGGGCTTGGACGCCGCTCCGCCGATGAAACGCAGCACCCCGCGCCCTGCGCTGGCCGCCACCCGCGCGGTGCCCCGGTCCGGGTCATACACGAACTCATCAATGGTCAGCGCCGAACGCGGGCCGATGGTGAAGCTGCTGCCGTCGGCCAGCAGCACCTGGACCACGCCGTGGGCATCGGTGACAAAGCGCTGGTTGCGCAGCACGTGGTCGCCCAGGCGCACCTGCCGGGCCGCGGCCTGGCCGTTCTGGCTGGTGGCGGCCGGCGACACCCCGGCGGCGGTGCCCACCTGCTGGGCCTGGGCCGGCACCGACAGCAACAGGGCACCACTGATGACAAAGGCACCGTGGAGGGCACGGTTGGATGATTGCTTGGCCATGATCGCCTCAGAACTGGTAAGCCAGCGACAGGCCGGCATAACGGTTGGTGTAGTCACGCAGGTCATAGTTGGACTCCAGCCGCCGCCAGCCGGCATACAACTGCAGCTCGGTGGCCGGGTTCAACGGCACCGAGGTGGCCCACTGCAGCAGCTGCTCCTTGCCATTCTGGCGCTGCTGCCGGTCCATCACCGGCATCGGTGCGTCGTTGCGCCGCCAGGCCTGCTGCAGGCTCAACGTGCTGGTCCACGGCTGCCCGCCGCTACCCAGCAGCGCGCGATGGCGGTGCCCCAGGCCCAGTTGCAGGCGTGGTTCCTGGTAGCTGTCCCAGCGGTTGCGGGCATTGCGCTGCTCATACGACAGCCCGGCCAGCCACTGCCAGTTGTCGCTGGCCTGCTGCGAGAAGACCGCACTGCCGCGCCGGCGCTGGCCGGAATAGCCGCGCGCACTGGCCTGCCCGGCCGGCGGGGTGTATTGCTCGTCACGCCAGTCCAGGCCCAGCTGCAGGCTGGACTGCCGCGCCACCGACCAGCGCAGGCCACTGCTCAGCCCCTGGCTGCGCTGGTAGCGGCTGCCATCCAGCCAGCTTTGTGCCACCACCGCGCTGGTCCACCAACGGCCCTGGCGCAACAGCGTGGGAGCGATGGCCAGGTCCGGGCCGATGCGCAGCTCGGCCACCTGGCTGTTCAGGCGATCCAGCTCGCGGTACTGGTTGCCGGCCGCATTGAAGGCGATGTCCAGCAGGTGGCCGCTGCCGGCCAGCGGTTGGCGATGACGCAGGTTCAGGCCCAGCTGCAGGCTCTGGTCACTGGCCGCCCGGGCGTCCGGGGCCAGCTCGAACTCCAGCCCGTTGAGCAGGATGCTGCCCACATCCGGGGCAGCATTGGCATTGCTTTCGCCGCGCAGTCCCAGGCTGACACGGCCACTGAAACCGCCCTGCTGGCGGCGTTGCCCGGCGATGGCGGCCAGGTAGCCTTCCACCCGCAGGCGCACATTGGTTGGGGTGTCCTCACGCACGATGACCTGCTCGAACAGGCTGGCGGCCTGGGCATGGGCGCCCAGGCGGAAATACAGCGCCGCCAGTTCCAGCTGGATCCGTGCGCTGCCCGGGTGCTGGATCAACAAGCGCTCATGGGTGGCCACGGCCGCTTCGTAGTCGCCCAGCCGGGTGGACAGCACGGCATAGGCAAAATTGGCATCGCTATCGTCCGGGGCGGACTGGATGCGCTGGAACAACTGCTGCCGCTGCTGCTCCAGCGCCTCGCGCTGGGCGGCCGGCACTTCGGACGGCAGGTTGTAGTGGCGATGCTGGGACAGCGCCGCCGGCGCCTGCAGCGCCGCCACCATGGCCAGCACTGGCGCGTACCAACGCACCGCCGTACCGGCCTGCTTGCCCGGCGTCATCTTTGTTGCCTGCATTGCCCCGCCCCTCGCCCCTGCCCGATCCGGGCGTGTTTGTCTGCCACCGGTCACATTTCCCACGACCCTAGCACCGCCACGTAAGAGCCGGCTGCACATCTTCGGCCGGCACAGGCACACTGGCGCGCACGCCCCTGCCCGGAAACCGTCCTGATGCCCCTGTACCCTGCCGATACCGCCCTGATCGTCGTTGACCTGCAGCCGGACTTCATGCCCGGCGGGGCGCTGGCCTGCCACCAGGGTGATGCCATCGTTGCCCCGATTGCCGCGCTGCTGGCCAGCGGCCACTACCAGACGGTGGTGGCCACCCAGGACTGGCACCCGGCCAACCATGCCTCCTTTGCCAGCCAGCACGCCGGCAAGGCGGCCTTCGAGCAGATCACCCTGCACGGCCAGGCGCAGACCCTGTGGCCGGACCACTGCGTGGCCGGCAGCCCGGGTGCGGCCCTGGCCGAGGGCGTCAGCTGGGATGTGGCCGACCTGATCCTGCGCAAGGGCAGCAATGCCCAGGTCGACTCCTACAGCGCCTTCTTCGAAAACCACGGCCCAAATGGCCAACGCCCGCCCACCGGGCTGGCCGGCTGGCTGCGCGAGCGTGGCATCAGCACCGTGCATGTGTGCGGCCTGGCCCGCGATTACTGCGTGCTGTGGAGTGCCCAGGACGCCGCCGCTGCCGGCTTCAAGGTGGTGTTCCTGTGGGATCTGACCCGCCCGGTGACCCCGGAAGGCGATGCCCCGACCCGCACCGCCCTGGAAGCGGCCGGGATCCGGATCGTTGAGGGGCAGTGCCAGTAAC
>JBJEWP010000003.1:0-26442 GCA_051885115.1 Stenotrophomonas sp.
CGGTGGTGACGATGTAGACCTCGGCGCCAGCCTTCTGGAACTCGGCGTAGTTGTCGGCGGCGTCTTCGATTTCGGTCGGGCAGTTGAAGGTGAAGGCTGCCGGCATGAAGATCACGACCGACCACTTGCCCTTCAGGGTTTCGTCGGAGACTTCAATGAAATTGCCGTTGTGGAAGGCATTGGTCTTGAACGGCTGAACCTGGGTGTTGATCAACGAGGACATGGAAGTTCCTTTCAGTTGCAGGGGGGGTGAAGCGATGTGAAGGAGAGTAATAGTCTGCGCCTAATGGGGCAAATGAATTTAATAGATCAAATCGATAGTCTGAGTCTATCAAAGTCAGTTTTCCATTCACTGAATGCGGCTTCAGTGGGGATTGGTCACGCAAAAGACGGGATTGGCGATGGCTGTGCCACCTGGTTTTGATAGTTTGCGTTGATGGAGGCAGTGTCGGTGCCTGGGGTAAGCTGGCCCGCCCTGCCGTTGCTGCCCGTCATGTCCGTTGCCCTGCCTGCCGACCCTTGTGCCGCCCTGCTGCTGGCCTGGGCCGCCCACCACCTGCCGGGCCCGGAAGGCAGTGGCGAGGCCCGGCTGCTGTTGCTGCATGTACTGGGGCAGGCCCCGGCCTGGCTGTACAGCCATGACCGCGACCCGGTGGATGCGGCGTCGGCGCGGCGGTTCGGTGAGCTGGTGGTGCGCCGTGCCGCCGGCGAGCCGGTGGCCTACCTGACCGGCAGCCGTGGCTTCTGGACCCTGGACCTGGCGGTCAGCCCGGCCACCCTGATCCCGCGTCCGGAAACCGAGCTGCTGGTCGAACAGGCGCTGGCGCGGCTGCCTGATGACGGCCGCCCGTTGCGGGTGGCCGATATGGGCACCGGCACCGGCGCGGTCGCCCTGGCCATTGCCAGCGAGCGCCCGCAGGCGCTGGTGGTGGCCACCGACCTGCTCGGGCCGACCCTGGCGGTGGCGGTGGGCAATGCCCAGCGCAACAGCATTGCCAATGTGTCCTTCCGCCGTGGCAGCTGGTACCGCGCGCTGGGCCGTGACCGTTTTGATGTGATCGTCTCCAATCCGCCTTACATCCGCGCCGACGATGCCCACCTGGGGCAGGGGGATGTACGTTTCGAGCCGCCGCCGGCACTGGCATCCGGTGAAGATGGCCTGGACGCGATCCGCCAGATCGCTGCCGGTGTCAACGACCACCTGGTGCCCGGAGGATGGTTGCTGCTCGAACATGGCTGGCACCAGGGGCAGGAAGTGCGCGAACTGCTCACCGCCGCCGGGCTGGAAGCGGTGGAAACGGTGGTGGACCTGGAGGGTCGCGACCGGGTCAGCCTGGGCCGTCGTCCGGGTCAGTCGATCTGGGACTAATGCCGGTACTCGGCGCTAGACTGGGCCCTTGCCCAACCGCAGGTGTTCCATGCGCACGCTGTATCCCGAGATCGAACCGTTTGACGTCGGCAGCCTGAAGGTCGACGACCGCCATACCCTGTACTACGAGCAGTGCGGCAACCCGGCCGGCAAGCCGGTGGTGATGCTGCACGGTGGCCCGGGCGGCGGCTGCACCTTGAAAATGCGCCGTTTCCACGACCCGGCCAAGTACCGCATCATCCTGTTTGACCAGCGTGGCGCGGGGCGTTCCACCCCGCATGCCGACCTGGTGGACAACACCACCTGGGACCTGGTGGCCGACATCGAGAAACTGCGCAAGCACCTGGGTATCGAGGCCTGGCAGGTGTTTGGTGGCAGCTGGGGCTCGACCCTGGCCCTGGCCTATGCCCAGGCCCACCCGCAGCAGGTGACCGAGCTGGTGCTGCGCGGCATCTTCATGCTGCGCCGCTGGGAACTGGAGTGGTTCTACCAGGAAGGTGCCAGCCGCCTGTTCCCGGATGCCTGGGACCATTACATCGCCGCCATCCCGTCGGTGGAGCGCCACGACCTGATCAGCGCCTTCCACCGCCGCCTGACCAGTGACGATGAAGCCACACGGCTGGCCGCGGCCAAGGCCTGGAGTGTGTGGGAAGGGGCGACGAGCTACCTGCATGTGGATGAGGACTTCATCACCAGCCATGAAGACCCGCAGTTCGCACTGGCCTTTGCCCGCATCGAGAACCACTACTTCGTCAATGGTGGTTTCTTCGAGGAAGAAAACCAGCTGCTGCGCGACGCGCACAAGATCGCCCATATCCCGGGCGTGATCGTGCACGGCCGTTATGACGTGGTCTGCCCGATCGCCAATGCCTGGGAACTGCACAAGGCCTGGCCGAAGGCGCAGCTGGTGATCAACCCGGCATCGGGCCACTCGGCCTTCGAGGCGGAGAACGTGCACGCGCTGGTGGAAGCCACCGACCGTTTCGCCGGCTGATTGCCGCGCTGCAAACGCAAACAGACAGGGCAGCCATGGGCTGCCCTGTCTGTTTCAAGTGCTGGCCGCGCAGGCTTCAGACGATGTCTTCGAGCAGGGGCGGCAGCAGCCGGGCCAGGCGGTCGGCCCAGGCCCGTTGGCCGGCGGGGTCGGCAATCAGGTCCTGGCGGATCTCGATTTCCACATAGGGCAGGCCGCGGGCCTCGCCATGCACGTTGGCCGCATAGTCGCTGTCATCGCTGATGGCATAGGGCTGGTTGTCGCCGACCACCAGGTCGCCCTCGGCGCGCAGGGCGGCGAGCAGGGCGTGGGCCAGGCGGGTGTCATGGTTGTAGAGCACACCGCAATGCCAGGGGCGCGGCGTGTCGTTCATCACCGGGGTGAAGCTGTGCAGCAGCACCAGGGCGGTGGCCCGGCCGCTGCTGGCACGGTGGTCCAGTTCGTGGCTGATTGCCGCATGGTAGGGCGCGTGGATGGCCTCGATGCGTTGCTGGCGCAGTGCCGTAGCCAGCGCCTGGTTGGCCGGGATCACGGTGCCATCGCTCACAGCCGGCACCAGGGTCGGCGAGCCGTGCGGGCGGTTGCAGTCGATCACCAGGCGCGAGTAGTGCTGCTCGATCGCCCAGGCATCCAGTTGCCGGGCCAGGGCGCGGGTGACCCCGGCTATGCCGATGTCCCAGCCGATGTGCCGGTCCAGCTCGGCCTGGCCGATGCCCAGGTCGCCCAGCGCACGTGGGATGCCCTGGCCGGCATGGTCGGCCAGCAACACGAACGGTGAGCTGCCCTGCGTCTGGTGCAGCCGGTAGACCGGAGCGTCATCACTGCCCAGCAGGCCCGGGTGAAGGCTGCCGTCAGCCACGCGGGGTGCCGTCCAGTTCGTGTTCGATCATCCACAGCCCGGCCCACAGCTTGGCATCGAGCTGGTAGCCCTGGGCGATCTTCTCCACCAGCCAGGCGGCGGCCTGGCGGCGCGGGATCTCGTGGACGGTGATGTCCTCGCTGTCATCGCCGCCACCGTTGCCGACCTTGCGCAGGCCGGTGGCACGCACGAAGGCGATCTTCTCGTTGCTGGCCCCGGCCGAGGTCGGCCCGACCATCAGCACTTCGGCGTGTTCGGCGGTCCAGCCGGTTTCCTCTTCCAGCTCGCGCACAGCCGAAACCTCGATCGACTCAGTGGCGTCGAGGTCGCCGACCAGGCCGGCCGGCATCTCGATGCAGCGGGCCTGCAGCGGTACCCGGAACTGTTCCACGAACAGCACCTTGTCCTCGGGGGTGACGGCAATGATGATCGCGGCCAGGCCGTTGGCATGGGTGCGTTCGGAGTATTCCCAGGTGCCACGCACCAGCATGCGCTGGTACTTGCCTTCGTAAACCACGCGGGGGGCCGAGGTGTCGTTGCTCACAAATGCTCCAGGTCAGTTGGATTCAGGCAGGGGCAGGCCGGCGGCAGCAAACAGCCGGCGCCGGGTCAACGGCCCCATGCGCAGGTGCTGGCTCAGGCCATCGAGCATCTGGCCATCGGCCGGACTGCGTTGCAAGCCCTCCACGGCCGGTACCGGGGCATCGCAGGCCACGGTGGTCAGCTGGCGGAACAGCAGGGCCTGGTCACGTTGTTCGCGCAGGCGGGCGGCGATGCCGGCGGCGCCGCGCAGGCGCAGGAAGGCCACTTCGTCGATGCGCGCGAGCAGTTCGTCCAGGCTGCCGAAATGGGCCAGCAGCACCGCGGCGGATTTGGCACCGATGCCGCTGACCCCGGGAATGTTGTCCACCGCATCGCCGCACAGGGCCAGGTAGTCGGCAATCTGGTGGGCGTGCACGCCGTAGCGGGCCTTGACCTGGTCGGTGCCCCAGCGCTGCTGGCGGGGCATGTCCCATTGCTCGTCCTGGTCGGCCAGCAGTTGGGACAGGTCCTTGTCGGCGGACAGGATCAACCCGCGCAGGCCGGCCTGGCGGCCCTGCAACAGGGCGCTGCCGATCAGGTCGTCGGCTTCGAAGTCGTGGTGGGCCAGCACACGCAGGCCGAGCGCGGCGCACAGTGCCTTGCAGTGGGCGAACTGGCGGCGCAGTTCTTCCGGGGCCGGCTCGCGGTTGGCCTTGTAGGCCGGGTATAGACGGTTGCGGAAACAGCTGTCCAGCGCCTCGTCAAAGGCAATGGCGATGTGCTGCGGGCGCTCGCGTTCAAGCAGCTCGAGCAGGAAGCGGGCAAAGCCGTGCACGGCGTGCACCGGCCAGCCCTGGGCGTCGGTCATGTCCGGTGGCAACGAGTGCCAGGCGCGGAACACATAAATGCTGGCATCCACCAGGTACAGCGGGGACTTCATCGGGTTGGCGGGTTCCATTCGGTCAGCAGGCTGGCCAGGGCCGGGCGCTCGCGGTCAGGGACGTCCATCTTCGGCGTGCCGATATGGATGAAGCCGACGATGCGCTCATCTGCGGCCAGGCCCAGGTATTCGGCCAGCGGGCGGTCTTCGGTCATCCAGGCGGTCAGCCACTGGGCGCCGAAGCCCAGCGCGTGGGCGGCGTGCAGCAGGTTCATGCAGACACTGCCGGCGGTCAGCAGCTGTTCCCACTCCGGTACCTTGGGGGCAGCTTGCGGGCGTGCAATGACGCTGACGATCACCGGTGCGTGGCTGAAGCGGGCGCGATCCTTCTCGATCATCGCCTCGTTGTCCGGGTTGCGCTGCACACTGCGCGCGGCCATGTAATGGCCCAGCGCCAGGCGGGCATCGCCCTGGATCAGCAATAGCCGGAACGGCACCAGCTTGCCGTGGTCGGGCACGCGGATGGCCGCCTGCAGCATGGCCTGCAGGCTGGCCGGATCCGGGCCAGGCAGGCCGAGCTGGCGTGACGGAGTCGAGCGGCGCTCGAGCAGGGCGGCCAGCGGTGAATCTGCATGCATGCGGCAACAGTTCCGGAAAGTGGGGGAACAGGCAGTATAGGACGCTGCCACCAGCCTCGCCCCGGAGCCAGAATGAACGCCCGCCTTCCGCTTGCGCCGGCGGTGACGTGAAGGGCTGGTGACAAAGGTGTCGCATGTGTGACGCTGGGCGTCAGCTGGCGCGCTGAATTGGGAGCTGGGTCACGGAGTATCTGTCAGGCAAATCTTACGATGTGCCGGCAACACTGGGGGACCGGCATCGGTCTTATGGCTGGCTTTGTAGAATGTCCGTCGGGCATGGAACCTGAGTGTATGAACCTGGAGCACAACCCTTCTCAGCGCGCTGCACGCGACCCGCGCCTGTTGTCGATGGCCAGCGAGTTGGTCCTGCCGGGCCTGGGGCAGGCATTTGCCGCCGCCCTGACCCGCTTCGACGACGCGCTGTTCGACCGCGCCGAGCGCGCCGGCAGTGCCCAGCCGCATTTCCTTGATGCCATGCGTGAGCTGCGCCTGCGTCGTGACGAGATCATTGCCGGCTTCAATGGTCACCTGCGCCAGGCATGGCAGGCGCTGGAGGCCGGTGCGCCGTTGTCGGCCGAGCGGGTGCTGGCCGGGGATGCCGGTGAGGGCGGGTTGAGCCTGGTGCCCGAGCATGTGCTGGAGTCGCGCCTTGCCGTGCGCAACTTTGCCACCGTGCTGCTGCGTGACTGCAAGCAGCAGCTGGCCCGGATCGACCGCCGGGTTGGCTGGATTGCCGGTGGCCTGGTGCTGGAGGCTGACAGCAACCCGGTTGGGCCCGAGCACGTCGGCGTGGCCATACACCAGGCCTTTGCCGGTACCGAGCTCAGCGCCGAGGCGCGGCTGGTGGTGATCAAGCTGTGCGAGCGCGAGCTGACCCCGGCCATCAGCAAGATTTATGAATCACTGGATGCCGGCCTGGCCAGTGCCGGGGTGCTGCCGCAGGTGGCGCCGTTGCGCCGTGCCGCGCCGGCCCCGGCGCCCGGCCCGATGCACAGTGACCAGGCGACCCAGGCTGCCGAGGCCGCCGAGGATGATCAGGGCCAGTATGCCCCGGCCTGGGCCCAGCGCTTCCTGGACCGCTGGGCACACAGCACCGGGCGGATGGAGGCGGCTGGCGGGCAGCCCCGGCAGGGGGAGGCGGCCGACGCCGGCAGCCAGCATGGCTTGCTGCTGGAGGCGCTCAATGACTTGCTGGCCCAGCGTCGGGGCAATGATCCGGCGCCCTCGCTGGCGCAGGGTGAGCGGGCACTCAACCCGCGCGAAATGATGAATGTGCTCTCGCTGTTGCAGAGCACGCCCAGCGCCACGCTGAACGCGGCCATCGGCGAGCATGGCGAGTCGCTGGCACAGCGCCTGAAGAGCGAGGTGCTGCATTCGGCCGGCCAGCTGGGCATGGCCCCGGGCAGCGCGCGTCTGGATGCCGGTGACGAGGACGCCATCGACCTGGTCGGCATGTTGTTTGATGTGATGCTCGACGAGCGCGACCTGGGCGGGCGTTCGCGTGAGCTGATCGGCCGCCTGATCGTGCCCTTCGTCAAGGTGGCCTTGCTCGATCGCCGCATGTTCGTGCAGAAGACCCACCCGGCACGCAAACTGCTCAATTCGCTGGCCGAGGCCTGCGAGGGCAACACCGGGCAGACCCCTGCCGAGCGTGTGCTGATGAGCAAGGTGGAGGAGATCACCGAGCGTCTGGTGGCCGAGTTCAACGAGAACCTGGCGATCTTCCTGACCCTGGAAGAGGAATTCCGCGATTTCCTGGTCCAGCACCGGCGCAAGGTGGAGATTGCCGAGCGTCGTGCGGCCGAAACCCAGCGTGGGCAAGAACGCCTGGAGCAGGCCCGCCGCCGTGCCGCTGGTGAGGTGGAGCGCCGGGTTGCCGCGGTGGAGGACATGCCGCGCCCGTTCGTGGATTTCCTTTCCTCGCCGTGGCAGCACCACCTGGCCCTGTGCCTGCTGCGTGAAGGTGACGAGGCCCAGCAGGCGGCCAGCGAGGCCCTGGAGCTGGCCGATGCGATCATCGACGAGCTGGCCGAGGCTCGCCGGCACATCGTCGGCAAGCCTTGGCTGCAGGCCCAGCACCTGGGCTTGCGCAAGGTGTTTGCCAGTATCGGCCTGCATGATGATGCCGCGGCTGCGGCCATCGACGCCCTGCATGACACCTTGCAGGCAGTGGCCGAGCAGCGGCCGCAGGATGCGCGTGAGCTACCTGAACTGCCGCAAGTGGTGCTGCCCAGCCCACCGCCCACCGAGGCAGCCTCGGAGGAATTGCAGCAGGCCGCGGCCAGCGAGGATTTCGACCATGCCGATGCCGACCGTTTCCGTCAGCTGGCGGTAGGGACCTGGCTGGACTTCATCGACAAGGACGGCAAGGTACAGGCCGGCAAGCTGTCCTGGGTCAGCCCGATCTCCGGCCGCCTGTTGTTCGTCAACCGGCGCGGAGTGCGTTTCTGTGTGGCCTCACCGGAAGAACTGGCGGTGATGGTCCAGCTGCGTCGCCTGCGTGCGCATGCCAGTGACGGCGCCTTCGACAGTGCAATGCAGGGGGTGATTGACCGGCTGGATACTGCCTCGGGAAATGACGTGGCGGCCAAGGCCTCGGTACAGCCGCCGACCGTGCACTGACTGCTTTGCCAGTGGTGGGGTGGGCGGCTGCCGTCCAGTCCAACCTGCCGGGGTCAGGGGCGCCGGCGAGGTCGTGCCAGCCACCAGCCGGTGAGCAGGGCAGCGATGATCCAGCATACGTCGGCGGGGCCGTTGAACAGGGTGGCGTAGGTCCACGCCAGGTGGGGGCCCAGACGCTGGGCCGAGCTGAACAGGTCCAGCCCCATCATCATGCCGACGCGGCCGGCGATGATGCCCCAGTTGGCCAGCAGGCAGACCATGACAACGCTGGCCAGGGTAATGGCCACGCGCAGGCCGCTGCGTGGCAGGGTGCCCAGGTGCAGCATCCAGCTCATCTGGATGGCGGCCAGTACGGCCATCCAGCTGGCCTGGCGGTCATTGCCCAGGGCCAGCACGACCCAGGCCAGGGTCATCACACTGGCGCCGAGCAGCAACATTGCCGGCCACAGCCAGTGTCGGGTACGGGGAAGGCGCACTGCGGGGAATCACCTGGCAGGAAAGAGCCACAGCATAACTGGCCTGCAGCGCAGCGGGGGCGAGTCGGATAAAATAGGACCATTGCAGGACTGTTCCTGCGTAGTCTGTGTTCAGCCCATGTATTCCCGCAGCAGCGAACCGATCCATTTCGAGCGTGACTGCCCGGCAGTGATGGTCCCCCAAGGGGACGAGGTCACCCTGCCGGCCGGCAGCTATGGCTACATCACCCAGGCTCTGGGTGGCAGTTACACCGTGTTTGTCGAGGGCAACCTGTTCCGCATTGCCGGCAAGGATGGTGATGCCATCGGCAAGGAGGCGCCGGCGCCGCTGGAGCTGCCGGCCGATGCCAGCGACGAGGATGTCGAGCGCCTGGTCTGGCAGCAGTTGCGCACCTGTTTTGACCCGGAAATCCCGGTCAACATCGTCGAGCTCGGCCTGGTCTACGAGGCCCATGTCGAGCATGCCGACGACGGTACGCGCAAGGTGGAGGTCAAGATGACCCTGACTGCGCCGGGTTGCGGCATGGGTGAGGTGCTGGTGGATGACGTGCGCTCCAAGGTCGAGCTGATTCCTACCGTCACCGAAGCCGATGTCGAACTGGTGTTCGACCCGCCGTGGGGCCGTCACATGATGAGTGAGGAAGCGCGCCTGGAAACGGGCATGCTCTGACCCGGCGTGGTGTAATTGCCGGGTGATGCAACTGGCGTAGTGCCGCTGCCGGCCGCGCCAGGTCCTACCGCTACTGACAGGAAAACCGCCGTGTCCGAGTCTTCGTTGAGCTTCGCCGTTACCGCCAACCCTTCCCCGCGCAGCGCGCAGCAGCGGGCGCAGATCCTGGAAAAGCCGGGTTTCGGTGTCCATTTCACCGACCACATGGTGGCCATCCGCTGGGACAAGGACACCGGTTGGCATGACGCCCAGGTCATGCCGTACGGCCCGATCAGCCTGGACCCGGCCGCCGCGGTGCTGCATTACGGCCAGGAAATCTTCGAGGGCATCAAGGCCTACCGGCATGCTGATGGCTCGATCTGGACCTTCCGCCCCGAGGCCAATGGTGCCCGCCTGCAGCGTTCGGCTGCCCGCCTGGCCCTGCCGTCGCTGCCGGTGGAGCTGTTCACCGAGTCGCTCAAGCAGCTGGTGGCCGTGGACGCGGCATGGGTGCCGGACCAGGACGAGGCCAGTCTGTACTTCCGCCCGTTCATGATCGGCGACGAAGCCTTCCTCGGCGTGCGCGGCGCGCACAAGGCCAGCTATTACGTGATCGCCAGCCCGGCCGGACCGTACTTTGCCAAGGGCGTGGCCCCGGTGTCGATCTGGCTGTCCACCGAGTTTGCCCGTGCGGCCAAGGGCGGCACCGGTGCGGCCAAGTGCGGTGGCAACTACGCCGCTTCCTTGCTGCCGCAGCAGAAGGCCCAGGAGCAGGGCTGCTCGCAGGTGCTGTTCCTGGACCCGGAACACGGCAAGTACCTGGAAGAGCTGGGTGGCATGAACGTGTTCCTGGTCTACGGCAAGAGCAACACCCTGGTTACCCCGGCGCTGTCCGGCTCGATTCTGGAAGGCATCACCCGCGAATCGATCCTGCAGCTGGCCCGCGATCGCGGCATGACCGTGGAAGAACGCAAGATTTCCATCGATGAATGGAAGGACGGCGTGGCCTCCGGTGAAATTACCGAAATCTTTGCCTGCGGCACCGCTGCGGTGGTCACCCCGATCGGCCAGCTCAAGGGCGACGGCTTCAGTGTGGGTGACATCAGCGCGCCGGCTGGCGAGGTGACCATGTCCCTGCGCAAGGAGCTGACCGACATCCAGTACGGCCGTCTGCCCGACCGCCACGGCTGGCTGGTACGCCTGGGCTGACCTTTCGCCACAGGCAGGTTGCGCACAACCCGTTGCCGGCGAGGCAGCGGGTTGTTTTTTTTGCTCCGGGAATGTGCGCGGGCTTCCTGTAAGAGTGCGACTCCTATCATAGTATCTGCATTTTGTGTAGTGCCATAACGGATTGCTGTTGCATCCGTGTTCAATGCCCCTGTAGCGTCGATGACTTGGGTCGTGGAGGGGGATGACCCAGGTGTCGCCCGGCACCTTCCGGGCCTGGCCGCTGCACGGTGGCCAGCCGACAATCCGCTACCAAAGGAACGGCAATGAATCAGTATCTGCAAGGCAAGTTGCAGCGTCATTCGTTTGTTGTCCTGGGCGCCACGGTGCTCACGTCCCTGTTGCTGTGCGCACCGGCGTTTGCCGGGCAGGTGAACCTGTCCGGCCTGGCCTCGGCGCCGACCCATCAGGGGTTCATCGTCAAATATCGTGACCAGGCGGCCGGCACTGCGGCCGCGCGCAATACGGAACTGGGGCGCTCGCTGGCGGCCGCGGCCCGGGCCGTGCCGGCACGCAATGGTCGTGCGCTGGGGCTGAGCAAGGTGCGCGACCTGGCTGTGGGGCCGACCCTGGTGCGCGCTGACCGCGCCCTGGACCGGGCCGAGGCCGAGCAGCTGATGCGTGCCATTGCCGCTGACCCGGCGGTGGAATACGTGGAGGTTGACCAGATCCTGCACCCGGCCTGGACCCCGAACGATCCGAGCCTGAACAACCAGTGGGGGTTTGTTGGCACCTACGGCATCAAGGCGCCCCAGGCCTGGGACCTGAGCCGTGGCGCCGGCACGGTGATTGCGATCCTGGACACCGGCAGCACCTCGCATCCGGACCTCAACGCCAATACCCTGCCCGGTTATGACTTCATCACCAATTCCTCGGTGGCCGGTGATGGCGGCGGTCGCGACAGCGATGCCAGCGACCCGGGTGACTTCACTTCCGGCAACAACTCGTCCTGGCATGGCACCCACGTGGCCGGTACCGCCGCGGCAGTGACCAACAATGCCACCGGCGGTGCCGGTACCGCGCCGGAAGCCAAACTGGTGCATGCCCGCGTGCTGGGCCGCGGCGGTGGTGCCACCTCGGATATCGCCGATGCGGTGATCTGGGCCTCCGGCGGCACCGTTTCCGGGGTGCCGGCCAACCCGAACCCGGCCGAAGTGATCAACCTGTCGCTCGGTGGCTCGGGCACCTGCGGTACCACGATGCAGAATGCGATCAATGGGGCGGTCTCGCGCGGCACCACCGTGGTGATTGCCGCCGGCAACAGCAACGCCAATACGTCCAACTTCACTCCGGCCAACTGCGCCAACGTCATTGCGGTGGCATCGACCACCAATACCGGTGCCCGTTCGAGCTTCTCCAACTACGGCACCCTGATCGATATCGCCGCGCCCGGTTCGAGCATCTACTCCACCCTCAACAGCGGGACGAGCACTCCGGGCAACCCCTCCTATGCCAGCTACAACGGCACCTCGATGGCGGCCCCGCACGTGGCTGGCGTGGTCGCGCTGATGCAGTCCGCCGCCTCGTGCGCGCTGACCCCGGCGCAGATCGAGACCATCATCAAGAACACCGCCACGCCGTTCCCGGCCACCCCGGACCAGGTCATCGGCCCGGGCATCCTCAATGCGCATGCCGCGGTGCAGGGCGCAATTGCCGCCTGTGGTGGCGGTGGCACGCCGGATCCGGAGCCGACCCCGGGCGGGACGCTGCAGAACGGGGTCACGGTCAGCGGCATCGCCGGTGCCGCCAGCTCGTCAGCGTACTGGACGGTCAGCGTGCCGGCCGGTGCCAGCAATCTGGTCATCGCCAGCTCCGGCGGCACCGGTGATGCGGACCTGTATGTGCGTGCCGGCAGCCAGCCGACCACCTCCAGCTACGACTGCCGTCCGTACCTGAGCGGCAACAACGAGACCTGCACCATCGCCTCGCCGGTGGCCGGTACCTACCATGTGATGCTGCGTGGCTACAGCGCCTACTCCGGCATCAGCCTGCGCGCCAGCTGGAGCACCGGCGGAGGCGGTGGTGGTGCGCAGACCTATACCAATGGCACGGACGTGACCATCGTGGACAACGGCACCGTGGAAAGCGCCATCGCGGTGTTCGGCCGCAGCGGCAACGCGCCGTCCTCGACCCCGGTCACGGTGGATATCCGCCACAGCTGGAAGGGCGACCTGAAGGTGGATGTGGTCGGTCCCAGCGGCACGCTGTACAACATCCACAATTACACCGGCAGCAGCACCGACAACGTCCAGGGCACGTTCAACCTGAACCTGTCCAACGAGCCGCTCAACGGCATCTGGCGGCTGCGCGTGAACGATCGTGCCAGTGGCGATACCGGTTACATCAACAGCTGGTCGATCACGTTCTGACCCTGTGCCGGCCGATTGAAGGACGGCTTCAGGACAACGCCTCCGGCTGGTGCCGGGGGCGTTGTTGTATCCATGCCTGGCCGGCTTGCAGAGTGGCAGTGGCGCAATGGTGGGATCTGACCAGGCAGCCATCGCGCTGGATCACGGGCCTGCAGTCTGCAGCATCAGTGCTGCAGACTGCAGTGGATTTTTTCCTGGCAGTCCACATCCGTGTTGACGGTGGCCGCTGGCCGCCGGGGAGGCGTTGGCGTGGGCGATGAGGGCATCTGGAAGGGGCGCGCATCCGTGCATGGCCGGGCACGGGTCCGATCACTGTTCCCTGGCATGCCAGGCCTCGATCTGACCCGGCCATGCCCGCCGTTGCCCCGTATCAGTGGCGGTGCAGCAACAAAAAACCCCGCCATGGCGGGGTTTTCCGGACGGGGCGCGGCAGGACGCTCAGGCCTCTTCAAAGCGGTTGGCAGCGACGTTCTTGCGCACCTTGTTCGGGTCCCAGATGCGGCCGTTCATCGCGATGTAGACGCCTTCGGGCAATGACTGCACCGCGCCGATGGCGCAGCCGATGTTGAACTCGGCATCCGAACCACGGAAGCGTGCCGGGCTCAGCGCACCGGTCATCACGATGGTCTTGCCCGGGATGGTCTGCAGCACCTGGCCGGTGGTCACCATCGAGTCGGTGCCGTGGGTGACCAGAACATGACGGGTCGGCTGGGCGGCGATGGTGGCGCGGATCAGTTCGCGGTCGGCATCGGTGATGTGCAGCGAGTCCTTGCGCAGGATCGGAATCACGTTGAAGCGGAAAGTCACCCCCAGCTCGCGCAGGATCATGCCGATCTGCGGGTCACCGATCTGGTAGTCGGACTTGTCGTCGAAGTAGATCTTGTCGATCGTGCCACCGGTGGTGACGATGAGCAGTTCGTCCATTGCACATTCCTGAAAGTGCGATCAGGCGGCGCAACCGCGCGCTGCCGGGTCGCACATGATAAGCGCCTGCGGCATGGGGTTGCTGTTGCAATCATCGCTGCCGTCGGCAACGCCGTCGGCAGGGTTCAATGCGCCGGTGGTTTGCGCTTGCTGGCCAGTCGCGCGCGTGCGGCCGGGCCGCTGGCCAGGGCGATGACCAGCAGGGCCAGGGCCAGGGTGGCAACGCCCGGCAGGCTGTCAGGGCGGTCGGTCCAGGCACGCATCACACCGTGGCTGAACCAGCCCAGCGCGACCACCGAGCACCAGTAGCGGGCCTGTTGCCAGTGCGCCAGCAGCAGCCCGGCCAGCAGCAGGGGTGGCAGGGCAAACACCAGCAGGCTGGCTACGGCGTGGCGGCCGTTGCCCAGCCAGCCGGCATACACCGCGGCCAGCAGCAGCAGGCTGGCGATCAACCACCAGGGGCGGGCGCTCACCGGGCCAGCCGCTGGGCGATGTCGGCCACCCGCCGACCGAGGGCACGGGCCAGTACGATTTCCTCGTCGCTGGGCTGCGGGTTGTCGCTGGCGCCGGCGACGTGGCTGGCACCGTAGGGAGTGCCGCCGCTGGTGGTGTGGCTCAGCTCGCTGTGGGTGAAGGGGATGCCGACGATCAGGCAGCCATGGTGCAGCAGCGGCAGGTGCATGCTCAGCAGGGTGGATTCTTGGCCACCATGCATCGAGGCGGTCGAGGTGAACACCGCTGCCGGTTTGCCGGCCAGGGTGCCGCTGGCCCATTGCGCGCCCAGCCCGTCGAGCCAGTGCTTCACCGGGGCGGCCATGTTGCCGAAGCGGGTCGGGCTGCCCAGCAGCAGGCCGTCACACTGCAGCAGGTCATCCGTGCTGACATAGGGCGCTCCGCTGTCCGGCACCGGCGGCGCGGCCACTTCGGTGACCGGCGCCACCGGCGGCACCGTGCGCAGGCGCGCGCTGCAGCCGGGCACTTCGGCCACACCGCGGGCGATCTGCCGGGCCAGGTTGGCCACCGAGCCACCGCGGCTGTAATAGAGCACCAGAATTTCGGCCATCTTGGGGGTATTCCTTGCAGTCAAGCGTTGTACAGACCGGGCAGTATGGCAATGCGGCGGCACGCCTGCATCGGGTAGGCTGTGCCCCATGCAGATGCCCGCCTTGATAACACGCAGCCTGGTGCCCTTGCGCGACCGCGAGCGGCTGTCCAGCTTCGGCCTGTTCCTGTGGCAGCGCTTTGTGGATGACCGCCTGTTCCAGGCCGCCGGCTCGCTGGCCTACACCACGGTGTTTGCGATCGTGCCGCTGGCGGTGGTGGTGTTCGGGGTGCTGTCGGCGTTTCCGGTGTTCAACACCTGGAGCGACCAGCTCAGCCATTACATCTTCACCAACTTCGTGCCCAGTGCCGCGCGTGCGGCCGAAGGCTACCTGCACCAGTTCTCGGCCAGTGCCGGCCAGCTCACCGCTGCCGGCTTCATTGCCCTGGTGGTGTCGCTGCTGATCACCCTCAACAGCGTGGAGCAGACCTTCAACCAGATCTGGCGGGTCAGTTCGGCCCGGCCCAAGCTCACCCGCTTTTTGGTCTACTGGACCGTGTTGACCCTGGGCGCGATGCTGGCAGCGGCATTGCTGGCGATGAGCAGCCGGGTGTTCGCGCTGCCACTGTTCGGCACCAGTGAAGGGCAGTGGTTTGCCTCGCTGCTGCTGGGCTGGACCCCGGTGATGATCGAGCTGGTCTGTGTGATGGGGGTCTACCGGGTGGTGCCGCACCTGACCGTGCACTGGCGCCATGCCTTTGCCGGCGCGGTGCTGGCCACGCTGATCCTGGAGGCGGTGAAGTGGGGCATGGGCATGTACCTGACCAGCTTCCAGTCCTACCAGAAGCTTTACGGCACGGTGGCCTTTGTGCCGATCCTGCTGCTGTGGATCTACCTGTGCTGGGTGTCGGTGCTGCTGGGAGCCTCGCTGGCCTCCTCGTTGGCAGCCTTCCGCTACCAGCCGCAGGCCATGCGTCTGCCGCCCGGACATGAGTTGTATGCCCTGCTGAGGGTGCTGGGGCGTTTCGGCAATGCGCGCATCCATGGCCAGGGCCTGAGCGAGCCGACCTTGCTGGGCATGGAGCCGATGCTCACCGACTCCCAGCTGCAGCATTTTCTGATCGGGCTGGAATCACTGGGCATCGTGCGTGATGACGGCCGTGGTGAATGGCTGCTGGCGCGCGACCTGGAGCGGGTCAGCCTGGGCGAGCTGTACGAGCAGCTGCAGTTGCGCATTCCCGCCGAGGCGGTGGCCTTGCCGTTGCGCGGGGATAGGCTGGGACAACAGGTCTGCGCTACGCTGGACAGCTTGCGTGAGCCGGTCGCCGACCGCCTGCACATCAGCATTGCCCGGATCCTGTTCCCCGCTGGAGAAGCCCCGTGAAGAACCTGCTTTTGCTTGCCTGCCTGGCCCCCCTGTTGCTTGTCGGCTGCCGCCAGGAACAGCAGGCTGCCGGCGCCCCGGCCGGCCCGGCCACCGAGGTGGCTGCGGCCGCACCGGTCGAGCCGGTGCAGACCTACACGGTGGATTTCCCCAGCCTGGACCTGCCCACCATCGACGGCGGGCGTTACCTGCTGTCCGAGCAGCGCGGCAAGTGGGTGGTGGTCAATTTCTGGGCCACCTGGTGTGCCCCGTGCATCAAGGAAATGCCCGAGCTGTCGGCCATGCATGCCATGCGCAACCATGTGGCGGTGGTTGGCCTGGCCTACGAGGACACCACCGCCGAGGAGCTGCGCAGCTTCCTGCAGCAGCGGCCGGTGACCTACCCGATCGTGATTGCCGATCCCTATGACCCGCCTGCCGACTTCGCCACCCCGCGTGGCCTGCCGATGACCTACCTGCTGGCGCCCGATGGCAAGGTGGCCCACCAGTTCCTGGGGCCGATCACCGCCGCCCAGATCGAGCAGAAGATCACCGAGCTGGGCGGCACGCCCTGAAGGCTGGGTGACCCGGCGCCTGGGCGGCGGCTGTTCCGGTCGAGGGGTCAGGATGGCTGGATGCTGGCGGTATGCATCTGCCGGCAGGCGTTGGCGAAGTTGGCCGCAAACTGTTGCATGTCAAACAGCGTGCCGTGACGGGCACGCTCTTCCAGCTGCTGGCGCAGGCGCGCCCGGGCATTGGCGTCGTTGCCCAAGGCAATGGCGGTGGCGATGAAATCGGCGTCATCGACGCGGTTCATCTGCCAAAGCCCCAGGTGGTGGTTGAGGCTGCCGGCAACGCGGTCGGCGAAGGTCTGTCCGGGCGTGGTCAGGACCGGGCAGCCGCTCCACAGGGCATCGGATGCGGTGGTGTGGGCGTTGTAGGGGCTGGTATCCAGGAACAGGTCGGCCTGTGCATAGCGGGACAGATACTGCTGGTGCGGCAGCTTGTCCATGAACACCAAGCGCTGTGGGTCGATACCGGCGGCAGCGGCGGCATTGTGCAGGCGGGCATTGGCCTGGCCCGGGCCTGAAAGCAACCAGAGCACGCTGCCCTGAACCCCCTGAAGTACCGCCATCAGGCGGGCAAAGCTGCGAGGGTTGATCTTGTAGCTGTTGTTGAAACAGCAAAACACCACACCTTCCTGCGGCAGGCCGCATTCGCTGCGGCTGGGGATATCCGGCCGGGGCCGGCGCGTGTCCGAAGGCTGGAAGGCATGGGGCAGGCGCATCACCCGCTCGCTGAATGCCGCCTCCAGAACGTCAGGCAGGACGAAGGCATCGGCCAGGACCCAGTCCATCCAGGGAGCGCCGGATGTGCCGGGGTAAGCCAGCCAATTCACCTGTACCGGGGCCGGACGCCTGGCCAGCACTTCCGGGGTGCCGCCGCCGCCCCAGCCGCGCAGGTCAAACAGCACGTCGATACCTTGCTTGCTGATGCAGGCAGCGATGTCATGGTGGCTCAGGCCATGCACGCGGTGCAGCTGGCTGGCCGCGGCCAGCCGTTGGCCGATGGTGCTGCCGTCATCGGCGTTGGTGGCAAACAGGTGCAGCTGGATATCCGGTTGATTGGCCAGCTCTTCAGCCAGGGCAACGGTGAGCAGGCCGGTAGGGTGGTTGCCAAAACCATTGGACAGCCAACCCACCCGCAAGGGGTCGGCCTTGCCTTTGTGGGCAGGCCGTGCCGGTGAGCCCGGCACGGCCCCCAGCGCCTGGGCGCGGAGGCGGGCGCAGGCCAGTTGTTCGGCTGCGCTGACCGGTTCGCTGAGGAAGGCGAATGGCTCGATGCTGGCATCGCCGTGGGCAACAGCCTGGCGTGCGATATCGCTCAGGTGCTGCAGGCCCTCCCAGTCGCACAGCCTGCGTTTCCAGTTCAGCAGGTGGGCGGCGATATAGGGCACCCGGGGGGCCAGACGGTGGGCATGCAGGTAGGCCCGGGCAGCTGCTTCGGCCTGTTCGGGGCCGGCATCCTCCAGCGCGTGACCCAGCCACAGGGCAATGCCGGGATGGCCGGGTGCAGCCTGGCTGGCCTGTTGCAACAAGGCGGCAGCCTGCAATGGCTGGCCTGCCTGCCAGTGCGCGCGGCCCAGCCGTGCCAGTGCCTCGGGGTGTCCTGGACGCAGTTCCAGGGCGCGTTGGGCGGCCATGGCGCCGGCCTGCACCCGGCCCTCATCCAGCTCCGCATCGGCCAGCACCACCCAGGCCTGGAAGTTGCCGGGCTGATGCACAACTGCCTGGCGCAAGGCCTGGACAGGGGGGGCGGGCTGCATCAGCTGCCCTCGGCCAGACGGGCCAGTTCGTCGGCCTGGTGTTCGTGCTGCAGGCGGGCGACCAGTTCCTCCATGCCGCCTTCGATGATGGCCGGCAGGTCGTACAGGGTCAGCCCTTCGACCCGGTGGTCGGTGATCCGGCCCTGGGGGAAGTTGTAGGTGCGGATGCGCTGGGAGCGGTCGCCGCTGCCCACCTGCAGCCGGCGTGATTCGGCCTGGGCGGCGGCCTGCTTGCTGCGCTGGGCCTCCAGCAGCTGGGCCTTCAGGCGTTTGAGTGCCTTGTCGCGGTTGGCGTGCTGGCTGCGCTCGGTCTGGCACTCCACCACCACCCCGGTCGGCAGGTGGGTGATGCGGATCGCCGACTCTGTCTTGTTGACATGCTGGCCACCGGCACCGGAGGAGCGGAAGGTGTCCACCTTCAGCTCGGCCGGGTTGATGGCCACGTCTTCCACATCGTCGGCCTCGGGGATGATGGCCACGGTCGCCGCCGAGGTGTGGATGCGTCCCTGTGACTCGGTGGCCGGCACCCGCTGCACCCGATGGGTGCCGGATTCGAACTTCAGGTGCGAATAGGCGCCGCGGCCGACCACCCGGGCCACCACTTCCTTGAAGCCGCCATGCTCGCCGGGGGTTTCCGATTCAATCTCGACTTTCCAGCCGCAGCGCTCGGCGTAGCGGGCGTACATGCGCAACAGGTCGCCGGCAAAGATCGCCGCCTCGTCGCCGCCGGTGCCGGCGCGCACTTCCAGGAACAGGTTGCCGTCATCACGCGGGTCGCGCGGCACCAGCAGCAGGGCCAGCTCGCCGTCCAGCTGTTCCAGCCGTGCCTGCGCGGCGAGGATTTCCTCGGCGGCCAGGTCGGCCAGCTCGGGGTCGGCAGCCAGGGCCCGGGCCGCGTCCAGGTCGGCCAGGGCGCTGGCCTCGGCGGCCAGGGCATCGGCCACTGGCTGCAGCTGGGCGTACTCGCGTGACAGTTCGCGGAAACGTTGGTTGTCACTGACGATGCCGGGGTCGGCAAGCAGGTGCTGCAGCTCTTCGTGGCGTTCGGCCAGAGCCAGCAGTTTACGTCGCAGGGTCGGCGTCATCGGCACGATGGGGCAGGTCCGGAGTGGCGGGAGGTGCGGGGAACAGACGAGCGGCGGCGTCGAGCAAGGCGTGGTCGTTGTCCAGCGCAGCCTGGCGCAGGGCCATGGTGGGCGGGTGCAGCAGCTGCTTGGTCAGGCTGTTGGCAAACTGGGCCAGCACCTGCTCGGCCGGCTTGCCGTCGGCCAGCTGTTGCTGGGCACGGGTCAGCAGGTTGTCACGGGTGTGGTCGGCAAAGTGGCGCAGGTCGCGGATGACCTGCTGGCGACCGGCCGCCTGCTGGCTTGCCAGGAAACGGCTGACCTGGACATCAATGATGGCCTGGGCAGCATCGGCGGCCTGCAGGCGGCTGGCGCGGTTCTCGGCCACGGCCTGCTCCAGGTCATCCACCGTGTACAGGTAGGCATCTTCCAGGTTGGCCACATCGGTGGCGATGTCGCGCGGTACGGCCAGGTCGAACAGCAGCATCGGCTTGTGCCGGCGCAGTTTCAGTGCACTGCGCACCATCGCCGCATCAATCACCGGGCTGGGCGAGGCGGTGGCGGCAAACACAATGTCGGCCTCGGCCAGTTGTCGTGGCAGGGCGTCCAGGGTCAGGGCCATGCCGCCATGGGCCGAAGCTAGGGCCTGGGCGCGGGGCAGGCTGCGGTTGGCCACCAGCAGGCGGCGCACCTTGGCCTCGGACAGGTGCTTGGCCACCAGCTCCATGGTTTCGCCGGCGCCGACCAGCAACACGCTGGCCCCGTCCAGACGGATGAACGATTCCTGCGCCAGGCGCACGGCGGTGGAGGCCACCGAAACCGGGTTGGCGCCGATACGGGTATCGGTACGGGCCCGCTTGGCCACCGAAAAACTCTGCTGGAACAGGCGGTCCAGCTGCTGGCCCAGGGTGTGGTGGCTGCGCGCCGCGCCCCAGGCCTCCTTGACCTGGCCCAGGATCTGCGGTTCGCCCAGCACCATGGAGTCCAGCCCGGTGGCCACCCGGAACAGGTGGCGCACCGCGTCTGCGCCGGCATGCTGGTACAGGTGGCCGTCCAGATTGCCGGCCTGCTGGCTGAGCCACTGGTTCAGGTTGGCCGGGTCTTCGGTGACCGCGTACAACTCGGTGCGGTTGCAGGTGGACAGCAGCACCGCCTCGCGCAACTGCGTGTGCTGGCGCAGCGAGGCCAGGGCAACGGGCAGGGCTTCGCCAGCGAAGGACACGCGTTCGCGCAGTTCCACCGGTGCGGTCTGGTGGTTGAGTCCGAGCACCCACAGGCTCATGGAGTGATTGCTTGCGTTAAGCTGCTGGCGATTGATCTTCCCATTTTACGTCGCGGCGCCCGCAGATGCCTCCTAGTTTGCGCAGTAAATCCTTTCTACTGGTTTCATGGCTCTGGCCAATGGCGGCGATGGCCCAGACGGCAGCGGCGCCAACGCCGGCGGCGTCGCCCGAGTTGCCGCTGCAGGCCAGTCTACAGGCCGAGTTCGCGTTGCAGTCCGGGCGCCTGGATGAAGCGGCGCAGGCCTACCTGCAGGCGGCGCTGGCCAGTGGGCGGGACACCCGGCTGTCCGAGCGGGCAACGCGGATTGCCATTCTGGCCAACGACCGGGCCCTGGCCCAGCAGGCGCTGACGCTGTGGCAGGCGCAGTCGCCGCATGCGCCCGGTGCCCGTGCCAGCGCTGCCGCCCTGGCCCTGCGCGACGGCGACGTGCCCGCTGCCCAGGCCCTGCTGGCCGGGCTGATGCAGGACCCGGACCCGCTGGCCTGGCGTCAGGCCCTGGGGGCGCTGATCAATGCGGCCGGCAACCAGGTGGCGGTGGCGGCGACGGTGGAGGCCCTGCTGCAGGCTGACCAACTGCCGCCGAAGATGGAACTGTGGCAGGAACTGGGGCGTTTGCTGCTGCGTTTCGAGCAGCCGGCTCTGGTCGCGGCGATGGTGCCGGCGGCGGTACGCCGCTTCCCGGACGACCCACGGGTGGCCCTGCTGCACGGCCATCAGCTGTACAGCAGTGGGCAGACCGACCAGGCCCTGGCCGTGCTGGCACCGGTGCAGGCACGGGTGGCCGATGACCCGGCCCTGCGCAATGCGCTGGCCGCCCAGTACGATGCCATGGGGCAATGGGCGCTGGCGGCACAGGTGATGGCGCAGGGGCCGCAGGATGTACAGAGCTGGGGCCTGCGCGCGGCCCTGCTGGTACGCCAGCACGACCTGCCCGGGCTGGCAGCCTTGTATGAAACCCTGGTGGCCGATGCCGGCTCGCAGCCGGATGCGGCCCAGCGGCTGTTGCTGGGCAAGATCGCCCAGTACCTGGAGCGTCCGGAGCAGGCGCTGGGCTGGTACCGCGCGGTGGCCAGCGGGCCCGAGCGTGGCCAGGCCCGGTTGCGCGCGATCACCGTGCTCTACCACATGGGCCAGGTGCCGCAGGCTCTGGCCGAATCGCGGGCGCTGCAGGACGAAGCAGCAGTGGACAAGGAAGTGCGGCGCGACGCCTACCTGGCCGAGGCCGAGCTGCACAGCCTGCGCCGTGACCCGGAAAACGAGTTGAAGGCCCTGATGCGCGGGCTGGCCGCCTTCCCCGGGGAGTCGGCGCTGCTGTATGCGCGTGGCCTGTACTGGGAACGCCAGGATGATGTGCCGCGGGCCGAGGCCGACCTGCAGGCCCTGCTGTTGCAGGAGCCCGACAGTGCTGCCGCCCTCAATGCGTTGGGTTACATCCTGGCCGACCGTACCGAGCGTTACCAGGAAGCCCTGGCGCTGATTGACCGTGCCCGTCTGGCCGAGCCGGACAATGCCGCCATCATCGACAGCTATGGCTGGGTGCTGTATCGCCTGGGGCGGCACGAGCAGGCACTGGAGCAGCTGCAGCGGGCCTGGTCACTGCAGCGCGACGCCGAGGTCGGTGCCCACCTGGCCGAGGTGCTGCTGGCGCTGGGGCAGCGCGAACAGGCCGAGGCGGTGTACCGGCAGGCTGCCGCGCTGGACCCGCAAAGCCGTGCCGTTCAGTTGCTCGGTGACAGGCTGGGGCCATGAAGAATTCGATTGTTGCCACCCTGCTGGCCTTGTCGCTGGCTGCCTGCAGCAGTTTGCCGGGGCCGTCAGTTCCCGCCCCGGCGGTCGAGCCGGATGCCGTGGCACTGGCCGCCGAGGCCGAGCGCGTGCGCCAGGTGGGCAGCCTGCTGGACTGGGGCTTTGCCGGCCGGGTGGCCGTGAGCAATGGCCGCGATGGCGGCAATGGCCGGCTGGACTGGCAGCAGCACGGCGCCGGCTTCCAGGCCCGGTTGAGTGCGCCGGTGACCCGCCAGGGCTGGGAGCTGTCGGTAGACCTGGCCACTGGCCAGGCCCGTCTGGACGGGTTGGCGGGCGGGCCGCTGCAAGGCGACGACGCACGTGCCCTTGTGCAGCAGGCCACCGGCTGGGACCTGCCAGTGGCCACCTTGGGCGACTGGGTGCGCGGGGTGCTCGATGGGCAGGCCCGGGTGTTGGCCCGTGATGCTGCCGGGCGCCCCTTGCGCGCGTTGCACGATGGCTGGGAGGTGCAGTTCGGCCAGTGGTACGAGGCCGATGGGCAGCGCCCGGCCCTGCCGCGGCGGATCGATGCGGTCAACGGCGCGGCGCGCGTGCGCCTGCTGGTTGACCAGTGGACGGGGTGGGAGCAATGAGCGCCGCAACCGGGAGCGATGGCTGGTCGTGGTGGCCGGCGCCGGCCAAGCTGAATCTCTTCCTGCACATCACCGGTCGCCGGGCCGATGGTTACCACCTGTTGCAGACCGTTTTCCGCCTGCTCGACTGGGGCGACCGCATCGGCCTGCGCGTGCGTGATGACGGGCAGATCCTGCGTGTCGGTGAATCCGTGGCCGGGGTGTTGCCGGAGCAGGACCTGGCGGTGCGCGCTGCGCGCGCGCTGCAGCAGGCCAGTGGCTGCCCCCTCGGGGCCGACATCCAGGTGGAAAAGCACGTGCCTGCCGGCGGTGGTTTCGGCGGTGGCTCCTCCGATGCGGCCAGCGTGCTGGTGGTGCTCAATCGGCTCTGGGGCACCGGGCTGGAGGAGGATGCGCTGGCCACGCTGGCGCTGGGCCTGGGGGCCGATGTACCGGTGTTCGTGCGCGGCCGCAATGCCTGGGCCGAGGGCGTGGGGGAGCAGTTGACCCCGGTCAGCCTGCCGCCGGCCTGGTATCTGGTGGTCGAGCCGGGCGTGCATGTGCCTACCGCCGCGCTTTTCCAGTCCCCGCAATTGACGCGCGATACACCGATGGCGATAATAGGGAACTTCGCTTCCGGTGCTTTGACCGGCAACGCGTTCGAACCGGTGCTGCGGGCATTGGAGCCAGCCGTCGAGGCTGTGTTCCAGCAGTTGACCCAGGTCGGTACGCCACGCCTTACCGGATCGGGGAGCGGCTGTTTTGTCGAGTTTGCCACGCGCGATGCTGCACAGCAGGCGCTGCATGACTTGCCCAAAACGCTGCGCGCGCGGGTGGTGGCAGGAGTAGATCGATCGCCACTGCATGACGCGCTGGACGCGATGGACGTTTGATGTAGGGATGTCGCCAAGAGGCCCAAGGCACCAGGTTTTGATCCTGGCATTCGTAGGTTCGAATCCTACCATCCCTGCCATTTGACGCCGGTTACGTCCGGGACGGGCGCACCGGTGCCGCTGTAGTGCCGCATCGATACCGTATTCCTCCGCGCAGAGCTCCCCCCATGCAAGACTCCCCCAATCTGCTGGTTTTCTCCGGCAACGCCAACAAGCGTCTGGCCCACGACATCTGCAAGGAACTGGGCATCCGCCCGGGCAAGATGCTGGTTTCGCACTTCTCCGATGGTGAGGTGCAGGTCGAAATCCAGGAAAACGTGCGCAAGCAGGATGTCTTTGTCGTCCAGCCGACCTGTGCGCCCAGTGCCGAGAACCTGATGGAGCTGCTGGTGATCATCGATGCGCTCAAGCGCGCCAGTGCCGCCAGTGTCACTGCCGTGGTGCCGTATTTTGGCTATGCCCGCCAGGACCGCCGCATGCGTTCCTCGCGTGTGCCGATCACCGCCAAGGTGGCGGCCAAGATGTTCTCGGCGGTGCACACCGACCAGATCCTGACCGTTGACCTGCACGCCGACCAGATTCAGGGCTTCTTCGACATGCCTGTCGATAATGTCTACGCTTCGCCGCTGCTGCTGGCCGACATCTGGCGCGCCTACGGCACCGAAAACCTGATCGTGGTCAGCCCGGACGTCGGTGGGGTGGTGCGCGCACGTGCCGTGGCCAAGCGTCTGGATGATGCCGAGCTGGCGATCATCGACAAGCGCCGTCCGCGTGCCAACGTGTCCACCGTGATGAACATCATTGGTGACGTGGAAGGCAAGAACTGCGTGATGGTCGATGACATTGTCGACACCGCCGGTACCCTGTGTGCGGCCGCTGCTGCCCTGAAGGCGCGCGGTGCACTGAAGGTAGCGGCGTATTGCACCCACGCCGTGCTCTCGGGCCCGGCTGTGGACAACCTGAACAACTCCCAGCTTGATGAGCTGGTGGTCACCGATACCATCCCGCTGTCTGAAGTGGCACGTCTGTGCCCGAAGATCCGCCAGATCTCTGTGGCTGAAATGCTGGCCGAAACGATGCGTCGCATTGCTTTCGGTGAGTCGGTCAGTTCGATGTACGTCGACTGACCTCCCTGCGCCGGCCTGTGCCGGCGCTTTCCTGGCTCGTCTGGTCGCGGACGAGTCATCAACGCTCTGCCGCGAGGCAGTGCAATCAATTGAGAAGCAAGAAAATGGCAAACGAAATCAAGGTTTCCCTGCGCGAAGTGCAAGGTCAGGGTGCGAGCCGCCGCCTGCGTCGCGCCGGTTCGGTCCCGGGCATCGTGTACGGTGGCGACCGCGCCCCGGTCATGGTCGAGTTCAACCACAATGAAATCTGGCTGGCCCAGCAGAACGAGTGGTTCTACTCCTCGATCATCAGCCTGAACCTGGATGGCACCATCCACCAGGTGCTGCTGCGTGACCTGCAGCGTCACCCCTTCAAGCAGCAGATCATGCACCTGGACTTCCAGCGCGTGAACGCCAACGAAGTGCTGACCGCCACCGTGCCGCTGTCCTTCATCAACGAAGAAATCTCCCCGGCCGGCAAGTCTGCCGACACCGTGGTTGCCCGTGAGCTGAAGGAAGTCACCATCGCCTGCCTGCCGGCCAACCTGCCGCAGTCCATCGTGGTTGACCTGGCCGAGCTGAAGGCCGGCGACATCATTTACCTGGCTGACCTGAAGCTGCCGGAAGGCGTGGAAATCCCGGCTCTGAAGCTGGGTGCCGACCACAACACCGCAGTGGTCACCGCCAAGTAATCCTTGGTAGTGTCGACAGGGCCCGCTACAAGCGGGCCCTGTCATCAATGGAGTAATGGTCTCGGACATGAGTGGTCTGAAACTGATCGTCGGCCTGGGCAACCCCGGTGCCGAACATGCCCGAACCCGGCACAACGCCGGGTTTCATTTCGTTGAGGCCCTGGCTGACAAAGCCGGTGCACGCTGGAGTGTGGACGCCAAGCTGTTCGGCCAGACCTGCAAGGTCGATATCGGCGGGCAGGGGGTCTGGCTGCTCAAGCCGGCCACCTTCATGAACCTGTCCGGCAAGTCGGTGATCGCCGCGCAGAACTTCTGGAAGATTGCCCCGGAGCAGACCCTGGTGGCGCATGACGAGCTGGACCTGGCCGCCGGTATCGCACGGCTGAAGTTCGATGGTGGCCACGGCGGGCAGAACGGCCTGCGTGACATCATCCGCCTGCTGGGTCATGGCAAGTTCCACCGCCTGCGCGTGGGTATCGGCCACCCGGGCAGCAAGGAAAAAGTTGTCGGCTGGGTGCTTTCGCGCCCGGGCAATGACGAGCAGATCGAGCAGGAGCGCGCCATTGACGCGGCCATCGATGTGCTGCCGCTGGCCGTGGCGGGCGATTTCAACGAGGCGATGAAACGCCTGCATACCACCAAGGCGTGATTGGGTCGTGCCGGTTTGCGAGCCGGCAGTGCCCAGTTACGACATTTACTGCGGAGCATTCTCATGGGTATCAAATGCGGCATCGTTGGCCTGCCGAACGTCGGCAAGTCGACCCTGTTCAACGCCCTGACCAAGGC
>JBJEWP010000004.1:0-24957 GCA_051885115.1 Stenotrophomonas sp.
TCCGCAACCGTCTCGTCCAGGCCTACCAGGACGTGATGAACATGCCGCTGTAAGGACGCTGGACGATGGCAATCGCGTTCCCCAACGACCCCCTGCCCACCGACAAGCCTGACCGTGGCGAAAAGGCTGCGGCCCTGTTCGAGAAGGTCCAGGGCATGCAGATCACCCGCAAGCTCGGGCTGATGACCATGGTTGCCGCCTCGGTGGCTGCCGGCCTGGCCGTGTTCTTCTGGTCCCAGCAGGAACAGATGGTGGCCCTGTACACCGGCACCGATGCCAAGGCCACGGCCGAGGCCACCGATCTGCTGCGTGCGGCCCAGATCCCGTTCAAGCTGGACCCGGCCACCGGCGCAATCACCGTATCCCCGGACCGCCTGCACGATGCCCGCCTGAAGCTGGCCAGTGCCGGCGCCACCGACAACGGCCGCCTGGGCTTTGAGATGATCGAGCGCGACCCCGGCTTCGGGGTCAGCCAGTTCGTGGAGAACGCGCGCTACCAGCACGCGCTGGAAACCGAGCTGGTGCGCACCATCACCACCCTGCGCCCGGTGCAGGATGCGCGCGTCCACCTGGCCATTCCCAAGCCCAGCGCCTTCACCCGCCAGCGCGAGCTGTCCACCGCCTCGGTGGTGCTGACCCTGCGCGGCGGCTCGACCCTGGAGCGCAACCAGGTCGATGCGATCGTACACATGGTGGCCTCCTCCATTCCCGACCTGGCACCGGACCGGGTCACTGTGGTCGACCAGAACGGCCGCCTGCTGTCGGCCAACAACGGCAACACCGCCGATGAGCTCAATGCGCAGCAGTTCGAGCAGGTGCGCCGCCAGGAAACCTCGTTCAACCAGCGTATCCGTGACCTGCTCGAACCGATGACTGGCGTGGGCCGGGTGCAGCCGGAAGTGGCGGTGGAGATGGACTTTGCCACCGTCGAGGAGGCCCGCGAGGTCTACAACGGCGAACCGCAGAAGGTGCGCAGCGAGCAGATCAACGAAACCAGCAACAGCGTGGCCGGCCCGCAGGGCGTGCCCGGTGCGGCCAGCAACATGCCGCCGGGCCCGGAAGCGGTAGCCGCCGGTGCCGGCAACAACCAGCAGTCCACCCGCAATGCCACCCGCAACTACGAGCTGGACCGCACCCTGCAGCACACCCGCCAGAGCGGCGGGCGCATCGCCCGGGTCACCACTGCGGTGCTGGTGGACCACATCCCGCGTGCCAATGCCGAGGGCAAGCTGGTACCGCAGCCGCTGTCCGATGCCGAGCTGGCCCGGGTCGAGGCCCTGGTCAAGCAGGCCGTCGGCTTCAATGCCGAACGCGGCGACAGCGTGTCGGTGATGAATGCCCCGTTCGTGCGTGAGACCACCCCGGTGGCCGCCGTCCCGCTGTGGGAGCAGCCGGTGGCGCAGAATGCGCTGCGCCTGGTGCTGGGCGCGCTGATCATCCTGGTGCTGGTGTTTGCGGTGCTGCGCCCGACCCTGCGCCAGATCACCGGCGCCGGCAAGAAGCCTGCCCCGGCCGAGCCGCCGCCCAGCGCCGAGGTCGAGCTGGTGGACATCAATGGCCAGCCGCTGCCAGCCCTGGCCGCCGACCAGGTGCAGCTGTCACCGACGGCGGTGCTGGCCGCACCGGTGGACAACTATGAAGAACGACTGCGCATGGCGCGCGAGGCCGTACGCGCCGACTCCAAGCGCGTGGCACAGGTAGTGAAGGGCTGGGTGGCCAATGACTGACATGACTGAAACCACGATGAGCGGCGTGCAGCGTGCTGCCGTGCTGCTGCTGTCGCTGGGCGAATCCGACGCGGCCGAAGTGCTCAAGCACATGGAGCCCAAGGAGGTGCAGAAGATCGGCATCACCATGGCCACCATGACCGACGTCAGCCGTGAGAAGGTGCAGCTGGTGATTGACCAGTTCAGCGCCGAACTGGGCAACACCACCTCGCTGGGGGTGGGCTCGGACGAGTACATCAAGAACATGCTCGAGCAGGCCCTGGGCAAGGACAAGGCCGGCAACCTGGTCGACCGCATCCTGCTGGGCCGCAACACCACCGGCCTGGACGCGCTGAAGTGGATGGACCCGCGCGCGGTGGCCGACCTGGTGCGCAACGAGCACCCGCAGATCATCGCCATCGTGATGAGCCACCTGGAGCCGGACCAGGCCGCGCAGGCACTGAAGCTGCTGCCCGAACGCACCCGGGTGGACGTGGTGCTGCGCATCGCCACCCTGGACGGCATTCCGCCCAATGCCCTGAACGAGCTCAACGAAATCATGGAGCGCCAGTTTGCCGGCAACCAGAACCTGAAGTCGTCCAATGTCGGCGGCGTGCAGAGCGCGGCCAACATCCTCAACTACATGGATGGCGGCCAGGACCAGGTGATCCTCAAGCAGATCGGCGACATCGACAACCCGCTGGGCACCCGTATCCAGGACCTGATGTTCGTGTTCGACGACCTGGTCGAGCTGGACGACCGCGAGATGCAGCTGGTGCTGCGCGAGGTCTCCGGCGAACGCCTGGGCCTGGCCCTGCGCGGGGCCGACAACAAGGTCAAGGACAAGATCACCCGCAACATGTCCGCGCGTGCGGCCGAAATCCTGCTCGAGGACATGGAAGCCCGTGGCCCGGTGCGCCTGTCCGACGTGGAAACTGCCCAGCGCGAGATCCTGGCCATCGTCAAGCGCATGGCCGATGAGGGCACCATCACCCTGGGCGGCGGCGGCGAGGACATGCTGTGAATGACACCGTCCAGCGCTGGATTGCCCCGGACCTGAACCTGCCTGCGGTCGACCAGACCCTGCTCGATGAGATGCGCGCGCTCGATGAGGCGGGCTACAGCGAGGAAATCGGCGATCTGGCAGCGCAAACCGCCGGCCTGCCGACCCTGGACCAGATCGCCTCGATCGAACAGCAGGCGCGCGACGAGGGCCATGCCCGCGGCCTTGAGGAAGGCCGCAACGAAGGCCTGGCCCTGGGCCACGAGGAAGGGCATGCCCAAGGCATGGCCAGCGGCCAGGCCGAGATCCGCCGCCTGGGCGCACAGATCGAAGGCATCCTGGACAACTTCAGCCGGCCGCTGGCCCGGCTCGAGGACGAAGTGGTGCTGGCCCTGGGCGAGCTGGCCGTGCGCATTGCCGGCGCCCTGGTCGGCCGCGCCTACCAGGCCGACCCGACCCTGCTGGCCCAGCTGGTGGAACAGGCCGTGGCCAGTGCAGGTGAACAACAGCGCCCGCTGCAGGTGCGCCTGCACCCGGACGACATCGACAGCCTGACCCCGTTGCTGCAGTTGCCTGCCGGCTGCAGCCTGGTGGCCGACAGCAGCCTGGGCCGTGGCGACCTGCGCGTGCATGCCGAGGCCGTGCGCATCGACGGCAGCCTGGCTGCCCGCCTGCAGGCGGCCCTGCAGTCCATCCAGCAAGGCAGCCAACGGCCATGAATGAGGCTTCGGTGATCGACCCGGCGCACTGGCGCCAGGCCCGCAACCTGCGTCTGGCCCACCGCCTGGACGGGTTGTACCAGCGCCCGCTCGGCGATGCCGGGCTGGTCCGTGAGGGCGTGCTGCGCCGGGCCATCGGCCTGACCCTGGAAGCCTCGGGCTGCCAGGCACCGATGGGTGCCAACTGCCGCATCGAAGTGGCCGACGGCGGCTGGATCGATGCCGAGGTGGTCGGTTTTTCCGGCGAACGCACCTACCTGATGCCCAGTGCCGAGCTGCACGGCCTGCTGCCCAATGCCCGGGTGGTGCCGGCCGGCGCCGGTGGTGGCATCGATGTCGGCGAAGGCCTGCTCGGCCGGGTGATCGACAGCGATGGCCTGCCGCTGGATGGCAAGGGCCCGATTGTCCACGAGGCCCGTGCGCCGATGGCCGGAGTGGCAATCAACCCGCTGGCGCGCGAACCGATCACCCAGCCGCTGGACGTGGGCGTGCGCACCATCAATGCCCTGCTGCCGATCGGCCGGGGCCAGCGTGTGGGCCTGTTCGCCGGCTCCGGCGTGGGCAAGTCGACCCTGCTGGGGATGATGACCCGCTTCACCAATGCCGACGTCATCGTGGTCGGCCTGATCGGCGAACGCGGCCGCGAAGTGCGCGACTTCGTCGAATCCACCCTGGGCGAGGAAGGCCTGCGCCGTGCGGTGGTGATTGCCGCCCCGGCCGACCGCCCGCCGCTGGCCCGCCTGCACGGCGCCTACCGCGCCACCGCGGTGGCCGAATGGTTCCGCGACCAGGGCCTGAACGTGCTGCTGCTGATGGACTCGCTGACCCGCTTTGCCCAGGCCCAGCGCGAGATCGGGCTGTCGGTGGGCGAGCCGCCGACCACCCGCGGCTACCCGCCCAGCGTGTTCGCCAAATTGCCGGCACTGGTCGAACGCGCCGGCAACGGCGCCCATGGCCGCGGCTCGATCACCGCCTTCTACACCGTACTGACCGAGGGCGATGATCCGCAGGACCCGATCGCCGATGCCGCCCGCGCCATCCTCGACGGCCACATCCTGCTCTCGCGCAAGGTCGCCGATTCGGGCCTGTACCCGGCCATCGACGTGGAGTCCTCGGTCAGCCGCGTGGTCCAGGACATCGCCGATGACACCTGGCGCGGCCGCATCCGCCAGCTCAAGCAGCTGGTGGCCGCCTATTCGGCCAACCGTGACCTGATCGCCATTGGTGCCTACCAGCGCGGCGGCGACCCGGCCACCGACCAGGCGCTGGCGTTGTGGCCACAGATCACTGCCTTCCTGTCCCAGGACGTGCACCAGGCCGCCGGCCTGGAAGACAGCCAGCAGGCCCTGGCCGAGCTGGTCGGAGGCATCGGCCGATGAGCAGCTCACGCCGCATGCAGCCGCTGCTGCGCCGCGCCCAGGACAAGCAGGACGCGGTGGCCCGCCAGCTGGCCGAGCGCCAGCAGCTGCTGGCCACCCATGCCCAGCGCCTGGATGACCTGCGCCAGTACGCCGATGAGTACCTCAACGCCCAGGTGGCGGCGATCAGCGCCTCGCAGCTGCTCAACCGCCGCGCCTTCCTCGACCGCCTGGACAACGCGGTGGCCCTGCAGGCACAGACCGTGCAACGCAACCAGGCCCATGTCGATGCCGAGCGCGGCCGCCTGCTCGCCGCCAGCCGCGAGCGCCAGGTACTGGAACAGCTGCAGCAACGCTATCGCGAGCAGGAACAGGCGCGCAGCAACCGCGCCGAACAACGCGTGCTCGATGACCTCGGCGCCCGCCTGTGCCGCCGTCCGACCACCCCGGAGTCCTGACATGCCCGCCGCCGCCCTGCCCCCCTCACTGTTCACCGCGCCGCCATCTGCCAGCAGCGACACGGCCCCGGCCGCCAGCACCGGTGCTGCTACCGGCAGCCCCGGACAGACTGCCTTCTCGCGCCTGCTCGACCCGGGCCAGGGCAGCACGGCCAGTGCCGCCGGCCAGACCGACCAGGCCAGCACCGGCAGCGAGCCCGGCAGTGACACCGCCACCAGCGACGATGCCCCCTGGCCGCCGCCCGGCCTGGAAACCCTGATTGCGGTGGCCGTACCGACCGCGCCCCCCGCAGCCAGCAGCGCAGACCCGACCGACACGGACCGCCTGTTGCGCCTGTCCGGCGGCGACGATGCCGCCACGGTGCCGACCCTGTCGCTGCCGGCCCCCACCGCCGCAACCACGACCACGACCGCGGCAGCCACGACACTGGCCGCCGACCATCCCGGCATGACAACCGAGCTGCCGGTGATGGCCGACAACACCGATGGCGACAGCCTGGAACAAGCCCTGGCCCGCCTGCAGGCTGGACCGCAGGCCGCCGCCGGCACCGCACCTGCCGCTGCCGGCGAGCAAGCCGCCTTCCCGCTGCTGTCCGGCTTGAACGCTCCTGCCGGCGTCAATCCGTCGCCGGCACTGGCCGCATCGCCGGCATTGCTGCCCGGCAATGCCGAGCTGGGGGGCGGGCATTTCGATGCCGATGTTGCCCAGGGCGTGGAATACATGCTGGACAACAAGCTGCAATCGGCCCGCATCCGCATCAGTCCGCAACAGCTGGGCATGATCGAGGTCGAGCTGCGGCTGGAGGGCGAGCGTGTGCATGCCAGCTTCAGCAGCGCCCACGCCGATGTCCGCCAGGCCCTGAGCGAGAGCCTGCCGCGCCTGCGCGAGATGCTCGACGCCCAGGGTCTGCAGATGGGCCAGACCGCCGTTGGCAACCCGCCATCGCAGCAGCACGCTGCCGACACAGGCGGCAGCGGGCAGCCCCACGGCAATGGCAGTGACAGTCGCCGTGGTCCTGGTGAAACCGCGGACAGCCCGGTCGGCAAGCCGGTCTGGCGTCACCACCGCCTGCTCGACACCTACGCCTGAGCCCTGGCAGGCGGTGACGGAAAACCGTCATCGCCACAACGGCACACGGTTTGCATCAGTGGACACGGACGTTCCCAGGAGCACACCGTGGCCACCGCCGCAGACACCAACCGCAACACCACCAATGCCGCCCCCGCCAAGCGCCGCAGCGCCCTGCTGCCGACCCTGCTGGTTGGCCTGGTTGCCGCTGCCGCTGCCGGCACTGGCGTGTGGTACTACACCCAGCAGCAGACCCCGCCGGCCACCAGCCAGGCCCCGCAACCGCCGGCCCAGGCCCTGTACGTGGCCCTGGACCCGGCGTTCGTGGTCAACCTGCCGGCCAGCTATGACGGCCCGCGCTACCTGCAGGTGGAAGTGCAGCTGATGACCCGCGACCCATTGGCGCTGGAGAAGATCCGCGCCAACCTGCCGGCCATCCGCGCCCGCCTGCTGATGTTCTTTGCCGCCACCGATCCGGCCCTGGTCGGCGACCGCGCCGGCATGCAAGCCCTGCAGAACGATGCCCTGAGCGAAGTGCAGGAGCTGCTCAAGACCGAAACCGGCAGCAACAGCGCCGAGGCTCTGCTGTTCACCAGCTTCGTGACCCAGTGAGGGCCACCGCATGAGCATCAATGACCTGCTCAGCCAGGATGAAATCGACGCCCTGCTGCATGGCGTGGATGACGGCGCAGTGGACACCACCCCGGCCACACCGGAAGACCCGGACCAGGTCAAGCCGTATGACTTTGCCAGCCAGGACCGCATCATCCGCGGCCGCATGCCGACCCTGGAAATGGTCAACGAGCGCTTTGCCCGGCTCTGGCGCATCGGTCTGTTCAACCTGATCCGGCGTTCGGCCGAGCTGTCGGTGCGCGGCATCGAGCTGGTCAAGTTCGGCGATTACCTGCACTCGCTGTACGTGCCGACCAACCTCAACCTGATCCGCTTCAAGCCGCTGCGCGGCACCGGCCTGGTGGTGTTCGAACCGACCCTGGTGTTTGCCGTGGTCGACAACTTCTTCGGTGGTGACGGCCGTTACCCGACCCGGATCGAGGGCCGCGAGTTCACCGCCACCGAGATGCGGGTGATCCAGCTGATGCTCAAGCAGCTGTTTGCCGACCTCAAGGAGGCCTGGGGCCCGGTGATGAATGTCGATTTTGACTACATCAACTCGGAGATCAACCCGCACTTTGCCAACATCGTCAGCCCGCGCGAATACGTGGTGGTCTCGCGCTTCCACATCGAGCTGGACGGCGGCGGTGGCGACATCCACGTGACCCTGCCCTACGCCATGCTCGAGCCGATCCGCGAACTGCTCGATGCCGGCATCCAGTCCGACCGCAACGACGATGACGGCAGCTGGTCGACGATGGTGCGCGAGCAGCTCAACAGCGCCGAGGTCGAGCTGTCCAGCGTGCTGGCGCGCAAGCGCATGAACCTGCGCGAGCTGGCCCGGCTGAAGGTCGGCGACATCCTGCCCATCGACATCCCGGCACAGATCCCGGTCTGTGTCGAAGGCATCCCGGTGTTCTCCGGCCAGTTCGGCACCAGCAACGAGCGCAACGCCGTGAAGATCCTTTCCACCCGGCCACCTGGCGCCCCCCGCCCGCGACCGACCGCCCTCCAGGAAGACCCGCAATGACCCAGACCGCCGAAGCCTCCCAGATCCAGACCACCCAGTTCAACGAGCTGCAGGCCGACAATGACCCCAACAGCGAACTGGACCTGGACGTCATCCTCGATGTGCCGGTGACCCTGTCGCTGGAGGTGGGCCGTGCCCGCCTGCCGATCCGCAACCTGCTCCAGCTCAACCAGGGCTCGGTGGTGGAGCTGGAACGCGGCGCCGGCGAATCGCTGGACGTCTATGTCAACGGCACCCTGATCGCCCACGGCGAGGTGGTAACCATCAACGACCGCTTCGGCGTGCGCCTGACCGACGTGGTCAGCCCGCGCGAGCGCATCCGGAGGCTGCGGTGATCCTCACTGCTGCCAACGCACCGGCCATCGGCCAGCACGCGGCCAACTCGCCCGGGCTGGGCGGGGCCATCGTCGCCCTGCTGGCGGTGCTGGCGCTGATCGTCGGCCTGGCCTGGCTGCTCAAGCGCCTGCCCGGTGCCGGCCTGCGCAGCAGCGACCAGCTGCGCGTGGTCAGCTCGCTGGCCGTGGGCCAGCGCGAACGCCTGCTGGTGGTCCAGGTCGGCCCCCAGCAGCTGCTGCTGGGCGTCACTGCCCAGGGCATCAGCACCCTGCACACCCTGGCCGAGCCCCTGCCCGAACCGGCGCCCGCTGCCGCCCAGGGCGCCATTCCCCTTCCCGCTTTCGCCCAGCTGCTCACCCGGCAGCTGCGCAAGGACCCCTCCGATGCACCTGATGCCTCGCGTTGACCGCCGCCTGCTGGCCATCGCCAGCGTGTTGCTGCTGTTGCTGCTGCCCGGCCTGGGCCTGGCCGCACCGGCTGCCGCTCCGGCCATTCCCGCCCTGCCCGATGTGACCGTCGGCCGCATCGGCGGTGCCCCGGTGAGCCTGCCGCTGCAGACCCTGCTGCTGATGACGGCGATCACCCTGCTGCCGTCGATGCTGCTGATGCTCACCGCCTTCACCCGCATCATCATCGTGCTGGGCCTGCTGCGCCAGGCCATGGGCACTGGCAACACGCCCTCCAACCAGGTCCTGCTCGGGCTGGCGTTGTTCCTCACCGCGATGGTGATGCTGCCGGTCTGGGACAAGGCCTGGTCCAGCGGCATGGCGCCCTACCTCAATGGCGAGATTGACTTCGCCAGCGCCTGGACCCTGACCACCGAGCCGATCCGCGCCTTCATGCTGGCGCAGATCCGGCAGACCGACCTGATGACCTTTGCCGGCATCGCCGGCCACGGCACCTATGCCAGCCCGGCCGACATCCCGTTCCCGGTGCTGACCGCCTCGTTCATCACCTCCGAACTGAAGACCGCCTTCGAGATCGGCTTTCTGATCTTCATCCCGTTCGTGATCATCGACCTGGTGGTGGCCTCGGTGCTGATGTCGATGGGCATGATGATGCTCTCGCCGATGCTGGTCTCGGCACCGTTCAAGATCCTGCTGTTCGTGCTGGTAGACGGCTGGGTGCTGGTGGTCGGCACCCTGGCCGCCAGCTTCAACGCGGTCTGAGCAGGAGAAATGCGATGAGCCCCGAACTTGCCTTGACTGAACTGCGTGGTGGCCTGGTCGCCGTGCTGTGGATCGCCGGCCCGCTGCTGCTGGTGGTGCTGGTGGTCGGTGTGCTGGTCGGCATCGTGCAGGCTGCCACCCAGCTCAACGAACCGACCATTGCCTTCATCGCCAAGGCTGCCGCCCTGACCGTGGCCCTGTTTGCGCTGGGCAACCTGCTGCTGGGCCACATCGTGGAATACACCACGCTGCTGTACCAGCGCATTCCCCACCTGATCGGCTAGCGCAGATGGATTCGGTCACCCGCATGGCCATTGATGGCCAACAGGCCTTTGCCATCATTGCCACCGTGCTGTGGACGATGCTGCGCATCGGCGCGGTGGTCACTGCGATGCCGATGCTGGGCAGTGCTGCGCTGCCGGCCCGGGTCAAGGTGATGGCCAGCCTGGCTTTGGCCATGGCCCTGGCACCGCTGCTGCCGCCGGTGCCGGTGTGGGAAGGCTTTGATGCCAACACCGTGCTGTCGATCCTGCGCGAGCTGGCCATCGGCGTGGCGATCGGCCTGTGCATCCGCCTGATCTTCGAGGCCGGCGCCCTGGCCGGCGAACTGATTGCACTGGGAACCGGCCTGTCCTTTGCACAGATGACCGACCCCTTGCGCGGCGGCACCTCCGGGGTGGTCGGGCAATGGTTCTACCTGCTGTTCGGCCTGCTGTTCTTCACCAGCAACGGCCATCTGGCGGTCATCGCCCTGCTGCTGGACAGCTACCGCGCCCTGCCCATCGGCAGCGCCCTGCCCGACCCGGCAGCGTTTCTGGCGGTACTGCCAACACTGATGCTGCAGGTGTTCCGTGGCGGCCTGTCACTGGCCCTGCCGCTGGTGGTGGCAATGCTGGCGGTCAACCTGGTGTTCGGCGCCCTGGCCCGCGCCGCGCCGGCCCTGAACCCGATCCAGCTCGGCCTGCCGGTCGCCCTGCTGCTGGGCCTGCTGCTGCTCACCGTGCTGTCGATCCAGATGGGCCCGCCGGTGCAGCAGCTGTTCGACCAGGCCTTTGATGCCGCCGGCAAGCTGACCGGTTGAAGCGTGACCGCCACCTCCTTTGTGGACATGCCTTTCACATCGGTGTCTGCACTGTGACCGCGCTGCGGGGACCGCGCCTGCGTGCACGTGCAGAGGCGACGGCAGCCAACAAAACGGTGGACAGCAGGCACAGGGGAACGGCGCGTGCAGGGCAACTACAATCACGTTCTGGTAGTCACTTCGTTGCTGGTGGCCATCCTCGCGGCCTGGACCGCTCTGGACATGGTCGACCGGGTCAACAAGTCCCGACGCAACATCGCCATCCTCTGGCTGCTGGCCGGTGGCCTGTCCATGGGCATCGGCATCTGGTCGATGCACTTCATCGGCATGCTGGCCTACCGGCTGCCGATCCCGGTCGGCTATGACCTGCTGATCACCCTGCTGTCGCTGACCGCGGCCATTGCCTCGTCGACCTTCGCGCTGTGGCTGGCCAGCCAGTCCAGCCTGCCCAACTGGCGCCTGCTGCCTGGCGGTGTGCTGATGGGCTGCGGCATCGCCGCCATGCACTACATGGGTATGGAAGCGATGCAGATGCGCCCGGCGCTGCGCTATGACCCGCTCTGGTTCACCCTGTCCATCCTGCTGGCCATCGCCGCCAGCTGGACCGCCCTGCGGGTGTTCTTTGCCATGCGCGAGAACCGCCGCTGGCACCTGCGTCTGGCCGCCAGCGTGCTGCTCGGGCTGGCGGTGGTGGGTATGCACTACACCGGCATGGCCGCCACCCAGGTGGCCGAAGGTGCGATCTGTGGCGCACTGCGCGGTGGCATGCAGTTCAACCCCGCACAAATGGCGGTGGTGGTCACCCTGCTCACCTTGATGGTGCTGGCCATCGTGCTGCTGCTGGGGATGATGGACCGGCGGATGGAGGCACGCATGCTGCGCATGCGCAACGCCATGCTCAGCCTGTCACTGGAAGAAGCGGCCAGCGAACTGTCGCAGGCCGGGCTGCGTGACCCACTGACCCGCCTGGCCAACCGCCACCTGCTCAACGCGCGGCTGGCCGAGGCCATCGACGATGCGCGCAGCAGCCAGCACCGGCACGCCCTGCTGGTGATCGACATCGATGGCTTTGGCCACATCAACGATGCCTACGGCCACCGTACCGGCGACCAGCTGCTGATGGCCGTGGCCGAACGCCTGCGCGAACTGGCCCGCAACAATGACACCCTGGCCCGCACCGGTGGCGATGAGTACGTGATGTTCACCCGGCTGCAGCCCGAAGAAGATCCCGAACACCTGGCTGCACGCATCATCGCCAGCCTCAGCAACGAGGTGATTGTCGATGGTCTGCCGATGGCCATGACCACCAGCGTGGGCATCGCCATTTGCCCGGACCACGCCCTGTGCGAAGAGGAACTGATGTCCCATGCGGTGGCCGCGATGCAGCAGGCCAAGCAGGACGGGCGCAACAAGTGGCAGATGTTCTCGCCGTGGATGAGCCAGAGCAACCAGGAGCAGTTCCGCCTGCTGGCCAACCTGCGCCAGGCCATCGGCAGCGAGCAGATCAGCCTGCAGTACCAGCCGCGGGTACGCAGCAGCGATGGCAGCATTGCCGGCGCGGTGGCCGTGCTGCGCTGGGACCATCCCGAACTGGGCAGCATTCCCAGCGAGCGTATCGCCCGGCTGGCCGAGCGTGGCGGGCTGGCCCAGCAGCTGGGCAGCTGGATGCTCGGCCAGGCCTGTGCCCAGCTGCAGCAATGGCACCGTGCCGGCCACACCGACTGGAGCATCGCGGTCAACCTGGCGCCGATGCAGTTCCAGGATTCCCAGCTGCTGGCCCATGTCCAGGACTGTCTGGCCCGGCACCAGCTGCCGGCACGCCAGTTGATCCTTGAGATCACCGAAAGCACGGTGATGCGTGACACCCAGGCCGCGCTTGCCCTGCTCAACTCGCTGTCCGCGCTGGGAGTGGGCATCGCCATCGACAACTTCGGCACCGGCTACGGCAGCCTGCTCAACCTCAAGCAGCTGCCAGCCACCGAGCTGAAGCTGGGTGGCAACTTCACCCACGAACTGGAACCGGGCAGCAATGCGATCACCATCCTGGCGACGATCATCGCCCTGGGCCATGGCCTGGACATGGCAGTGATCGCCGATGGCATCACCACCCGTGAACAGCGCCAGCGGCTCGAACGCATGGGCTGTGACTACCTGCAGGGGCAACTGATCGGCGTGGCAGTGGCTGCCCCGCGCTTTGAACAGCTGCATGCGCCGCGCCGGCCCGGGCGCATCGGCCAGACCGCCGACACCGCCGGCGGGCGGCAGCCGTCCTGAGGCCACACCGGCGTCACCCCGCCGTCTGGCACACACCTTGCAGCGGATCAGGCTCCTGCAGCCTGACCCGTGGCAATGAGCGATAACGACCAGTCCGGCGAAAAGACCGAACAGCCCACCCCCAAACGCCTGAACGACGCCCGCCAGGATGGCAACATCGCGCGTTCGCGCGAGCTGTCCACCGCGGCGGTGTATGGCGCCTGCGTGCTGGCGATGATGGCCTTTTCCGGCAGCCTGACCGCCGACGCGGTGGCCTGGATGCAACGCGCCCTGCGCCCGGACCTGCGTCTGCTGCAGCATCCACAGGAACTGTTCGGCCATGCCGGCTCGCTGCTGCTGGCCGGCATGCTGGTGATCAGCCCGCTGCTGGCCATCGGCCTGCTGGCCTCGTTCATCGGCCCGCTGCTGATGGGCGGCCTGCAATGGACCAACAAGAGCCTGATGCCCAAGCTGGAGCGGATGAGCCCGCTGGCCGGGATCAAGCGCCTGTATGGCCCGGACGCCCTGGCCGAGTTCGCCAAATCCCTGCTGCGTGTGCTGTTTGTCGGTGTCGCCGGCGGCCTGATGATGGTCAGCTCCCTGCCCCTGCTGCGTGGCCTGCTGCACAAGCCGCTGGAAACGGCGATGCACGAGGGCCTGCAGTCGGCGCTGCGGCTGATGCTGGCCACCGCGGTGGCCTTCTTCGTGCTGGCTGCGCTGGATGCGCCCTACCAGCGCTGGAACTGGCTGCGCAAGCTGAAGATGACCCGCGAGGAATTGAAGCGGGAAATGAAGGAAAGCGAAGGCAGCCCCGAGGTCAAGGGCCGCATCCGCCAGCTGCAGATGCAGGCCAGCCAGCGCCGGATGATGCAGGACGTGCCCGGCGCCGACGTCATCGTGGTCAACCCCACCCATTACGCGGTGGCCCTGAAGTACCAGGGCGAAAAGATGAATGCCCCGGTGGTGGTCGCCCGCGGGGTGGACGAAGTGGCCCTGCGCATCCGCGCCCTGGCCCAGCAACACCGGGTGGCGGTGGTCAGTGCGCCACCTTTGGCACGCGCCTTGTATCGGGAAGGCCAACTCGGAAAGGAAATACCCGTGAGACTGTATTCGGTCGTGGCCCAGGTGCTGTCCTACGTCTACCAGCTCAATGACTGGCGCCAGGGCCCGGTGCCGGTGCTGCCGGCATTGCAGGTGGAAGAGTTCCCTGCGGATGTGAAGCCATGAGCGCGCTGGCCCTGCCACCGGCCGCGCGTCGGCTTTTCGACCTGCTGCGCCATGGCCTTGGCGCACCGCTGATCGTGCTGGCGCTGCTGGCGATGATCGTGGTGCCGTTGCCGGCACCGGTGCTCGATGCCCTGTTCACCTTCAACATCGCCATCTCGCTGATGGTGCTGCTGGCGGTGGTCAACGTCAAAAGGCCGCTGGACTTCACCATCTTCCCGATCGTGCTGCTGATGACCACGATGCTGCGCCTGGCGCTGAACGTGGCCTCGACCCGGGTGATCCTGATGAACGGCCAGGGCGGCCACGAAGCGGCCGGCAAGGTGATTGCCGCCTTCGGACAGTTCGTCATCGGCGGCGACTACGCGGTGGGCATCGTGGTGTTTGCGATCCTGACCATCATCAACTTCGTGGTCATCACCAAGGGCGCCGGGCGCGTGTCGGAAGTCTCCGCGCGCTTCATCCTCGATGCCATGCCGGGCAAGCAGATGGCCATTGATGCCGACCTCAACGCCGGCCTGCTGACCCGCGAGGAGGCCAAGGCCCGGCGCGAGGAAGTGCGTGAGGAAGCCGACTTCTACGGCGCGATGGACGGTGCCAACAAGTTCATCCGCGGCGATGCCATCGCCGCCATCCTGATCCTGTTCATCAACCTGGTCGGTGGCCTGGCGGTCGGCGTGATGGTACATGGCATGCCGGTCGGCGAAGCCGCCGCCACCTACACCCTGCTCACCATCGGTGACGGTCTGGTCAGCCAGCTGCCGGCGCTGCTGGTGTCCGCTGCCGTGGCCATGCTGGTGACCCGCGCCTCGCGCGCCCAGGACATGGGCAAGTCGATGGTCGGCCAGGTGTTCGGCCAGCACCGCGCCCTGGCCGTGGCCGCCGGCATCATGGGCCTGGTCGGCCTGGTGCCGGGCATGCCCAACCTGGCTTTCCTGACCATCGCCGCCATCCTCGGCGGCCTGGCCTGGTTGATGTACAAGCGCCAGCTCGACGAAAAGGCCGAGGGTGCAGGCCATGCCGGCGATGCCCAGCTGCTGGCCGGCGGCAACCCCGGCGCGGCCGGCCTGCTGGAACACGACAACCGCCCCGCCGCCAATGCCGAGCTGAGCTGGGACGAACTGCGCCCGGTCGACCCGCTGGGGCTGGAAGTGGGCTACCGCTTGATCCCGCTGGTGGACAAGAACCAGAACGGCGAACTGATGGCACGGATCAAGGGCGTGCGCCGCAAGCTGACCCAGGATCTGGGTTTCCTGGTACCGCCGGTGCACATCCGCGACAACCTGGAGCTGGCCCCCAACGCCTACCGCCTGCTGGTGCACGGGGTGCCGGTGGCCAGCGCCGAGATCCACCCGGAGCGCGAACTGGCACTGGACCCGGGCGGCGCCCTGGGGCCAATCGACGGCCTGAGCGGCAAGGACCCGGCCTTCGGCCTGGATGCCACCTGGATCCTGCCGTCCGGCCGCGCCCAGGCCGAAGCCCTGGGCTACACCGTGGTCGACCCGGCCACCGTGGTGGCCACCCACCTGTCCCACCTGATTGCCGAACACGCCCCCGAACTGCTGGGCCACGAGGAAGTGCAGCAGCTGCTGGCCACCCTGGCCAAGAGCGCACCCAGGCTGGTGGAGGACCTCACCCCGAAGTCACTGCCGCTGCCGGTGGTGGCACGTGTGCTGCAGAACCTGCTGGGCGAACGCATCGCCCTGCGCCAGCTGCGCAAGATCGTCGAATCGCTGGTGGAAAACGCCCCGCACAGCCAGGACCCGGCCCTGCTCACCGCCGCCGTGCGTACCGCGCTGGGCCGTTTCATCGTGCAGGAAATTGCCGGCAGCGCGCCGGAACTGCCGGTCTACACCCTCAACCCGCAATTGGAACGGGTCTTGCAGGAGTCCATGCAGGGCAACGGCGCCGCGCTGGAGCCCGGACTGGCTGAACGCCTGCACCAGAGCCTGGCCGATGCAGTGGCCAAGCAGGAAGCGCGCAACGAGCCGGCGGTCCTGCTGGTGCCAACCCCGGTACGCCCGGCGCTGGCCCGCATGGTCCGCCACAGCGTGCCCCAGCTGTCGGTGCTGGCCTACAACGAAGTTCCTGAAGACAAGCGGCTGAAGTTGATCGGTTCGATCAACTGAGCAGCCACCGCCCTGACGCCTGCGTCGGAAACCTGACACCCCACCCCCTCCATCCTGGTACCTAGACATGAAGATCAAACGTTTCGTCGCCGCGGACATGCGCAGCGCCATGAACCTGGTGCGCCGGGAGCACGGTGCGGAGGCGGTCATCCTTTCCAACCGCCGTGTTGAAAACGGGGTGGAAATTGTCGCCGCTGCCCATTACGACGAATCGGCCGTGCAACGTGCGCTGGAAGCCAGCCAGCCGCCGGTTGCAGAAAAACCACGCAGTGCGGCCGAAGCGGTGATCGCCGCGATCACCCGCCGGCGCAAGCCCGAAGCGGCCAGGCCGGCACCGGCACTGACCACCTCGCGGGTGGCCGCCATTGCCCGTGCCGCGGTCGGTGCCAGTGGCCGTGACCTGCCCGACGAGGCGTTGCTGCCCGAGGCCAGCCTGCCCGACTTCCTGCGCCAGATGCCGCTGCCGGCGGCCGAGCCGGTACCGGTGGCGGCACCGGTGGCCAGCCGTGCCCGCTTTGCCATCGATCCGCCGCTGGATGCGGACGAGCAATTGCCGATCCGGGGTTTCAGCCCGGCCAGCCCGGTGACCCTGAGTGATCCGGCGCCGGCGCCGGCGGTGGCCTTCGTGCCGGCCCAGCCCGCCATCCATTGCCACGTCCCGGCCCTGGCCAGCAGCCCGGCCGTTGCCAGCGCCCCGCTGCTGCCGGCCGCGCCGGCCAGTGAGCCGCTGGCCGCCAGCCCGGCGCTCAGCGTGGTGGCCGGAGGCATCGCCAATGACACCCCGCAGCTCAATGCACTGCGCGAGGAAATGGCCGGCATGCGCCAGCTGATCGAGCGCGAGATGGCCCGCTTCACCGACGAACGCCTGCGCGGCAACCCGGTGCGCGCCCAGGCCCTGGACCTGATGGACGAGTACGGTCTGGATGCCGGCCTGGCGCGTGACATTGCCAGCCAGATACCCGGCGACACCGAAGCCGCCCGTGCCCGCGGCCTGATGCTGGGGCTGATCTCGCGCAAGCTGCCGATTGCCGCCGAGGACCCGATCCGCAACGGCGGGGTGATCGCCCTGGTCGGCCCCACCGGTGCCGGCAAGACCACCACCATCGCCAAGCTGGCCGCCCGCTTCGCCAGCGAGCACGCCGCCCGTGACATCGCCCTGGTCACCACCGACACCAAGCGCATCGGTGCACGCGAACAGCTGTATGGCTTCGGCCGCCAGCTCGGCATCGCCGTGCACGAGGCCGAAAGCGGCTCGGACCTGGGCCAGCTGCTGGAACGCCTGGCCGACTACAAGCTGGTACTGATCGACACCGCCGGCCTGGGCCAGCGTGACCGTGGCCTGCTGGCCCAGCTGCAGTGGCTGCGCGCCGCCGGGCAGATCCGCACCCTGCTCACCCTGCCGGCCAACCTGGGCTTCCAGGACATGGACGAGGTGGTGCGTCGCTTCGCCCCCGCCCGCCCGGAAGGCCTGGTGCTGACCAAGCTGGATGAAACCGGGCGCTTCGGTGCCGCCCTGTCGGTGGCCGTGGACCACCAGTTGCCGATCACCTGGGTGGCCGATGGCCAACAGGTGCCGTCCGACCTGCAACGCGCCAGCGCCGCCAACCTGGTGCTGCGCCTTGAAGATTTGCGCCGCGCGGCCGATATGCCCAGTAGCCAGGAGCCTGCCCATGCCATCGCATGATTTTTCCAACACCCCGATGCGCCCTGCCGGCCCCCCTGCACGCGCCACCACGTCCCGGGCCGGGCCGGTACGCACCCTTGCCGTCACTGGCGGCAAGGGCGGCGTGGGCAAGTCCAGCCTGGCCGCCAACCTGGCCGTGGCCCTGGGCGGGCTGGGCCAGCGCACCCTGCTGCTGGATGCCGACCTGGGCCTGGCCAATGTGGACGTGATGCTCGGCCTGCAGCCGCGCGCGACCCTGGCCGAACTGATTGCCGGCCGCTGTGGCATCGAGGACATCCTCATCGAAGGCCCCAACGGCATCCTGGTGGTGCCGGCTGCCTCCGGCCGGCGGGCGATGGCCCAGCTGACCACGGCCGAACACATCGGTCTGGTCAACGTGGTGTCCTCGCTGCAAAACGCGCTGGACGTGCTGGTGGTGGACACCGCCGCCGGCCTGAATGACAGCGTGCTGACCTTCTGCCAGGCCAGCCAGGAAGTGGTGCTGGTGGTATGTGACGAGCCGGCCTCGATCACCGATGCCTATGCCCTGATCAAGGTGCTGGCGCGCGAGCGCGGCATCGCCCGGGTGCACGTGGTGGCCAACATGGTGCGCGACGTCAACGAAGGCCGGGGCCTGTACAACAAGCTGGTGCGGGTATGCGAACGCTTCCTGGCCGACATTTCGCTCAACCATCTGGGCTCGATCCCGCAGGACGACTGGCTGCGCCTGGCGGTGCAGCGCCAGCAGCCGGTGGTCAAGGCCTACCCGTCCAGCCCCTCGGCCCGTGCGATCACCGAGATCGCCAACCAGACCGCCCGTTGGCAGGCACCGACTGCCGGCCGTGGCGGGGTCGAATTCTTCTTTGAACGACTGCTCACCCGGGGGGTGCCTGCATGAACGCCGTCGCGCAGTATCGTCAGGTGCAACGCCCGTCTGCTGCACAGTGCGTCACCACCCACGCCGACCTGGTCCGCCGCATTGCCCACCACCTGGCGGCACGGCTGCCGGCCAGTGTCGAGGTCGATGACCTGGTCCAGGCCGGGATGATGGGCCTGATCGAGGCCTCGCGCAGTTATGACGCCGACCAGGGCGCCTCGTTTGAAACCTATGCCTCGATCCGCATCCGCGGCTCGATGATCGACGAGATCCGCCGTGGCGACTGGGTGCCACGCTCGGTCCACCGCCGCGCCCGCGAGGCCGCCGGCATCATCCGCCGGATCGAGCAGAACAGCGGCCGCGCCGCCAGCGCCACCGAGGTGGCTGCCGCCATGGACATCCCGCTGACCGATTACCTGCGGGTGATGGAAGATGCCGCCCGCGGCCAGGTACTGAGCCTGGAGTCGCGGATCGAGGACCAGGGCGAGCTGGACACCCCGGTGCACGCTGGCCCGACTCCGATGCAGGTGTTCGAGCGCGGCGAATTCGGCCGCGAGCTGGCCCGCGCGATCGGCGCCCTGCCCGAACGCGAGCAACTGGTGCTCTCGCTGTACTACCAGCAGGAAATGAACCTGAAGGAGATCGGCGCGGTGCTGGGGGTAAGCGAATCGCGCGTCTGCCAGATCCACGGCCAGGCCGTGGTGCGCCTGCGCGGCCGCCTGAAAACCTTCGAAGCCGCCGATGCCGGCTTGGAAAACTGACGTATTTTTTCGAGGAACACCCACGTGGAAAAGAACATCCGCATCCTGATCGTCGATGACTTCTCGACAATGCGCCGCATCGTCAAGAACCTGCTGGCCGATCTGGGCTACACCAATACGGCCGAGGCCGAGGATGGCAGCGGTGCGCTGACCCTGTTGCGCAACGAGCATTTCGACTTCGTGGTCACCGACTGGAACATGCCGGTGATGACCGGCATCGAGCTGCTCAGGGCAATCCGCGCCGATGACAAGCTCAAGGCCCTGCCGGTGCTGATGGTCACCGCCGAAGCCAAGCGCGAGCAGATCATCGAAGCGGCCCAGAACGGGGTCAACGGCTACATCATCAAGCCGTTCACCGCGCAGACCCTGGAAGAGAAGCTGGGCAAGATCTTCGAACGCCTGGCCACCAGCGCCTGAGGAGGCCGATGATGGATCGCAGCGAGCTCATCGTGCACCTCAGCGAGGCCCTGACCGCTCTGGAAGCCGGCAACGAGGACCGCTGCCGGCAACACCTGCAGGCGGTCAGCCACGCCCACAACGGGGCACTGCTGCAGACCTTGTCGCGGCTGGCACGCGAGCTGGGCCAGGCGCTGGGCGAGCTGCCCACCGTACCCAGCCAGGCCGGCGAGCTGGATGATGCCTGCGCCCGCCTGGACCACGTGGTGGAGATGACCGAGCAGGCCACCCACCGCACCCTGGACCTGGCCGAACAATGCCGCGAGCTGGTCACCGGCATGCACGATTCGGGTTTGGCCGCCGGCCAGAACGACGTGCTGGAGGTGATCCGCCACAAGCTCACCGAAATCGCCCTGACCCAGAGTTACCAGGACCTCACCGGGCAGATCATCCGCCGCGTGGCCGGCATCGTGCGCGAGGTGCACGAAGGCCTGGCCGGGCTGGACCTGCTGCCGGCGCACAACCCCGCCCCGGCTGCCAATGCGCTGGCCGGGCCGGCGCTGGCCGGGCTGGACAACCATGCGGTCAGCCAGCATGACGCCGACGACCTGCTTTCGGACCTGGGGCTGTGAGCATGGTCAACGACGACATCGCCGCCGATTTCATCATCGAGGCCCAGGAAATCCTCGACCGCCTGGGCGAGCAGCTGGTCGAACTGGAACAGGCACCCGGCGACCAGGAACAGCTCAATGCGGTATTCCGTGGTTTCCATACCCTCAAGGGCGGTGCCGGCTTTCTGGCCATCACCCCGATGGTGGAGCTGTGCCACGCCGCCGAAGAAGCCCTGGGCCTGGTGCGTTCGGGCAAGGCCAGCCTGCAGGGCGGCCACTTCGATGCCGCCCAGCAATCGCTGGACTGGCTGCAGGCCATGCTTGATGCCGTTTCCGGCGGCCAGCCGGCACAGCCGGCACCGGCCGAACTGATTGCCCGTTTCGACATGAGCGCGGCGCCGACGCCCGATGCCGGCAGCAACCCGACACCGGCAGCGGCCCCTGCGGCGGCAAGCGCCGCCCCGGCAGCGACCACGGCACCGGCCGCAGCGGCCGGCCCCAAGCCGGCAGCGCGCCCGTCGGCCGAAGCCGAACACACCGTGCGCGTGGATACCAAGCGTCTGGATGCCATCGTCAACCTCACCGGCGAACTGGTGCTGGCACGCAACCGCCTGAAGACCCTGCGCTCGCGGATCAAGGACGAGGAGCTGGAACGTGCGGTCTCCAGCCTGGACCTGGCCACCGCGCGGCTGCAGAGCGCGGTCATGCGCACCCGCATGCAGCCGGTGGGCAAGGTCTTTTCACGCTTCAACAAACTGGCCCGCGACGTGGCCCGTTCGCTGGCCAAGGAAGTGGAGCTGGAGATCGTCGGCGCCGATACCGAGCTGGACCGCAACCTGGTCGAGGCCCTGGCCGATCCGCTGGTGCATCTGGTGCGCAATGCGATCGACCACGGGGTGGAAACGCCGGCACTGCGCGAGGCCACCGGCAAGAGCCGGATCGGCAATGTGCGCCTGGCCGCGCAGCAGGAAGGCGACTTCGTCAGCATCGAGATCAACGACGACGGTGCCGGCATCGACCCCGAGCGCCTGCGCGCCAAGGCGCGCGAGAAGGGGCTGATCGAACCGGAAGCCGCCGCCCGCCTGAGCAGCGAGGAATGCCTGCAGCTGATCTTCCTGCCCGGTTTTTCCACCAAGCAGGCGGTGACCGACATCTCCGGCCGTGGCGTGGGCATGGACGTGGTGCAGTCACGCATCCGCGAGCTGTCCGGGCAGATCCAGATCCAGAGCGAACTGGGCCGCGGCAGCCGCTTCTTGATCCGGGTGCCGCTGACCCTGGCCATCCTGCCCACCCTGCTCATTGCCGCCGGCCAGGATGTGTATGCGCTGCCCCTGGCCCGGGTGATGGAAGTGCTGCATGCCCCGGCCAAGGCCCTGCGCTGGTTCGATGGCCGGCTGATCCTGGACCGCAAGCACACCACCCTGCCGCTGGTGGACCTGCGCCATTGGCTTGGCGTGGATGCCGACGATGGCGCCCTGCTCACCGTGGTGCTGCTGCAGGCCGGCGAATCGCGCTTTGGCCTGGTGGTTGACCAGGTGATCGGCCGCGAGGAAGTGGTGATCAAGCCACTGCCCAAGGTCCTGCGCGGGCTGCCCGGCTATGCCGGTGCCACCTTGATCGGTGATGGCCGCATGGCCCTGATCCTTGATGTGGACGGTCTGCGCACCAGCGCGGCCTGATGGCTCAAGAAATCCCCCACTCCTGCCGATATCCGCTCCATGGACAGACTCAGCATCGTTGGACTTTTCCTCGCCCTGGCCGCCCTGGTCGGCGGCAGCATCCTCAAGGGCGCCGGCCTGGCCGCGTTGTGGTCACCGGCCGCCTTCGTGATCGTCTTCGTCGGCACCGCTGCCTGCATCCTGGTGCATACCGCACCGGCGGTGTTCAAGCGCGCACTGAAGATTGCCGGCTGGGTGATCCGCCCGCCGGTCTCCAACCGCCAGCAGCTGCTGGAGGAGATCGTGGAGTGGTCCAACCTGGCCCGCCGCTCGGGCCTGCTCGGGCTGGAGGTGATGGTCGAGCAACAGGCCGACCCGTTCGCACGCAAGGGCCTGCAGCTGCTGGTGGACGGGGTGGAGCCGGACAGCATCCGGCACATGCTGGAGATCGACCTGGGTGGCCAGGAAGACCGCGACCTGGCCGCGGCCAAGGTCTACGAGGGCATGGGCATCTATTCGCCGACCATGGGCATTGTCGGTGCGGTGCTGGGCCTGATCGCGGTGATGAAGAACCTGGATGACCCGAGCAAGCTGGGCCACGGCATCTCGGCGGCGTTCACCGCCACCATCTATGGCATCGGCGCGGCCAACCTGGTGCTGCTGCCGATGGCCAACAAGCTCAAGAGTGTGATCGCACAGAACAGCCGCGACCGCGAGATGCTGATCGAAGGCCTGATCGCCATCGCCCAGGGCGAGAACCCGCGCAACATCGAAACCCAGCTCTCCGGCTACCTGGACTGACCGCTCATGGGCCGCCGGAAAAAACACGAAGAACACGCCAACCACGAGGCCTGGGCCATCCCCTATGCCGACCTGTTGACGCTCTTGCTGGCCTTTTTTGTGGTCATGTATGCCATTTCCTCGCTCAACGAGGGCAAGTACCGGGTGATGGCCGATGCCATGACCACCGCCTTCGGCGGCATGCCGCGCACCATCAAGCAGGTGCAGGTGGGCAACCAGCAGGTGCAGGGCGCGGCCAACGACACGCCCTCGGCGATCAATGCGCCGAGCATGAGCGGCAACCGGGTCAACGACCCGGCCCGGCTGTCGGCCATCGGTGCGCAGATGCGCCAGCCGATCTCCTTCCGTGACACTGCCAGCCTGGAAAGCGCCAGCCGTCAGCTGCAGACCATTTCCGAGCGGATCAACCGCGCCCTGGCACCGCTGATCGACAAGGGCATGATCACCGTGCGCCGCACCGAGCTGTGGATCGAGGTGGAGATCAACTCGGACATCCTGTTCACCCCGGCCTCGGCCCGGCTGGACCCGGTGGCCCAGGACACCCTGGGTACCCTGGCCGAGGTGCTGACCGATGTACCCAACATGCTGCGGGTGGAAGGCCACACCGACAACCTGCCCATCGCCACTGCCCAGTTTCCGTCCAACTGGGAATTGTCGGCGGCGCGGGCGGCCAGCGTGGTCCACCTGTTCGCCCGCCAGGGCATTGCCCCGGGCCGGCTGGCGATGGTCGGCTACGGCGAGTTCCGCCCGCGCGAGGACAACAACGACATCAACGGCCGCAACCGCAACCGCCGGGTGATGGTGGTGATCCTGGCCGACTCGGACAACCCGGTCGACGCACTGGGCGAGCAGCTGCTCAGCCATCAGGCAGGCCAGCCGGCAGCCAGCGCCAACCCGGCGCTGGCCACCACCGCAGTCGACGCCGAGCAGCAGGCGATGGCCGCCCTGCTCCACCGCGGCGCATCGGCAGCCAATGCCAGCGGCAAGATGGGAGCTCCTTGATGCAGATCTGGGCAGTGGCCAACCAGAAGGGCGGCGTGGGCAAGACCACCACCACCCTGGCCCTGGGCCGGGCCTTGAGCCTGCGCAACCAGCGTGTGTTGTTGATCGACCTGGACCCGCATGCCTCGCTGAGCCGTGCCTTCGGGGTGGACGAATTCCCGCCGCCGACCGGGGTGATGGAACTGTTCGCCGAACCGGCCATGGCCCTGCATGCGCTGGCCCGGCCCAGCGCCCTGCCCGGCCTGCAGTACGTCTGTGCGCAACCGGCACTGGCCACCCTTGAGCGGCGCAGCGCCAGCGCCCCGGGCCTGGGACTGGCCCTGCAGAAGGCACTGAAGGACCCGGCCCTGGCGTTTGATTACGTGCTGCTGGACTGCGCTCCCCAACTGGGCCTGCTGATGATCAACGCGCTGGCCGCCGCCGACCGCGTGATCATTCCCACCCAGACCGAGCCGCTGGCACTGCACGGGCTGGAGGGCATGCTGCGCACCACCCGGATGGTGGAAAAGTCGCGCGGCCGGGCGTTGCCGGTTTCCATCATTCCCACCCTGCATGACAAGCGCACCCGCACCGGCACCGAAACCCTGCACAGCCTGCACAAGCGCCACGGTGAGCGGGTCTGGGAAGACGCCATTGCGGTGGATACCAAGCTCAGCAGTGCGGCCGTACTGACCCAGCCGGCCAGCTCCGACGCCTACCCCGGTCGCGGCCTGGCCGCCTACCGCCGGGTGCTGGAGTGGATCCTGGCCGAAACGTTCGACAGCTGTGGTGTGTTGCCATGATTGATGACCCGATTGACGACTACCTGCAGGCACTGATCGGGCAAGCCCTGCCCGCCGCCGCACCCGGCCACGACGCAGCCAGCCCCGCCGTGGCCGCCGACGCTGCCCAGCCAGTGGCAGCGCTGGACGCCGGCAATGCCGGGGCCGTGGAATGTGCGACCGGCATAGACCAGGCGCCTGCCGCGCAGCGGAACGAAAACGCCCGGCTCGCCCCATACCCGGCCAGTACCGGCGATGCCCTGCTCGACGAGCTGGATGC
>JBJEWP010000004.1:25057-26427 GCA_051885115.1 Stenotrophomonas sp.
CGGCGATGCCCTGCTCGACGAGCTGGATGCGGCCTTCGACCAGGCCCGTGCCGATTACCAGAGCGGCCAGGCGGCAGCTCCGCTGACAGCGCCCCAGCCCGCGTCCACTGCCCGCAGGATCCCTCCGGCACCGTTGGGCCCACCGGTGCTGGCCGCCCGCAGCAGTCCGGCGGTGCCGGTATGGCAGGCCGCCGGCGCACCGGCCGGCCATGCCCCTGCCAACCACGAGCCACGTCGCCGGGCCAGCGAACGCAGCAGCCGTTGGCTGCGCCTGCGCTGTGGCCAGCAACCCTATGCACTGGAGCTGTTGAAGGTGCAGGAGGTGGTGCTGCTGGCACCGCTGCTGTCGCTGCGCGGTACCGCGCCGCACATGCTGGGGATCATGAACCTGCGCGGCCAGGTGGTACCGGTGATGGATCTGGGCCTGTACCTGGGAGCCGAGCCGGCTGCCGAAGATGCCGCCACCCGGATCGTGGTGCTGGAAAGCGAAGGCCAGAGCCTGGGCCTGCGGGTCAGTGCGGTGGATGATGTGGCCAGCCTGAGCGAGTCGCAGATCGAGCCACCGGACACCGCCCGCCTGTGCCGCTTCAGCAACCACCTGTTTCGTGGGGTGGCACGCCTGGGCGGGCCTCCGATCATCCTGCTCGATGCCAACGCCCTGCTCAACTGACCCTAAAGCGGCCGCACTTGCGGCCGCTATCGCATCCAGACCCTCTGGAATCTGCCGCCATGACCATCGTTGCGCTGCCCGCCGACCTGGGCATCGAATCGTCCACTGACCTGAAGCAGTTGCTGTTGCCACACGTGGCCACCGAAGGCCTGGTGCAGCTGGACGGTCAGGCCGTCAGCCGCCTGCATTGCGCCAGCCTGCAACTGCTGGCGGCCTTCGTCATGAGCCGCAGCCAGGGCAACCAACCCACCCAGATCAGCGCCAGCCCGGCACTGGGCCAGGCCTTTGGCCTGCTCGGCCTGCAGGCACTGCTGGACGATGCTTCAACCACCTCCGTGCACTGATTGAGAACCCCTGATGAGCGCTCATATTCTTGTTGTTGACGATTCGGCCTCGATGCGCCAGATGGTCGCCTTTGCCCTGTCCAGCGCCGGCTTTGCGGTGACCGAGGCCGAAGATGGCCAGGTTGCCCTGGACAAGGCCCGTGGCAACCGTTTCAACGCGGTGGTCACCGACGTCAACATGCCCAACATGGACGGCATCAGCCTGATCCGCGAACTGCGCGGGCTGGCCGACTACCGCTTCACCCCGCTGCTGATGCTCACCACCGAATCGGCCGCCGACAAGAAGGCCGAAGGCAAGGCCGCCGGTGCCACCGGCTGGCTGGTCAAGCCGTTCAACCCCGAACAGCTGGTTGCCA
>JBJEWP010000005.1:0-26326 GCA_051885115.1 Stenotrophomonas sp.
GGCTCACGGCTTCAGGGTCTGCTCGAACAGCTTGTGGATGCGGCGGTACTGGTCATACCAGGAGTCGGCACGGGTATAGCCGTGGCGTTCCAGCGGGTAGGCGGTCATGTACCAGTTGTCCTTGCGCAGCTCGATCAGGCGCTGGCTCAGGTTGACCGAATCCTGGAAGAACACGTTGTCATCCATCATGCCGTGGCCGATGAACAGGTTGTCCTGCAGGCCTTGTGCGTACCAGATCGGCGAAGACTTGCGGTACGCCTCCGGGTCGATCTCCGGGGTGTTGAGGATGTTGGAGGTGTAGGCGTGGTTGTACTGCATCCAGTCGCCGACCGGACGCAGGGCGGCGCCGGCCTTGAACGCACCCGGGGCACGGAACAGGGCCATGAAGGTCATGAAGCCGCCGTAGGAGCCGCCGTAGATGCCGGCCCGCTCGCGGTCACCCTGCTTGTTTTCCACCAGCCAGTCCAGGCCGTCCAGATAGTCTTCCAGCTCCGGGTGGCCCATGTTGCGGTAGATCGCGGTACGCCAGTTGCGGCCATAGCCTTCGCTGGCGCGGAAGTCCATGTCCAGCACGATGTAACCCTGCTGCACCAGCAGGTTGTGGAACATCTGCTCGCGGAAGTAGTTCGGGTAGCGCGCGTGCACGTTCTGCAGGTAACCGGCGCCGTGGACGAACATCACGATCGGGTACTGCTTGCCCGGCTCCATCACTTCCGGGCCGTAGTACTTGGCCCAGACCACGCCGGCACCGTGCTTTGAGGGCACCTGCACCATCTGCGGTTCGATCCAGTTGCGGGCCTTGAACTCGGCGCTGCGGGTGTCGGTGAGTTTGTTGGCCTCACCGCCGGCGGCCGGGACCACGGCAATCTGCGGCGGGATATAGCTGTCAGACCAGCGCACCAGGACCTGCTCGCCATTGGGCGAGAGGCTGAAATCCTCGACCCCGTCCAGCGCGGTCACTTCGCGCACGGCACCGCCGTTGACGGAGACATTGCAGACCTCGTAATCCCCCGGCCAGGCCTGGTTGCACAGGAAGTAGAAGCTGCTTCCATCGTGGGACAGCACCGGCATCGAGGCTTCCCAGTTGCCGCCGGTCAGGGCCTTGGGGCGGGCGTTGCCGGCCTGGGTGTACAGGTGTGAGTAGCCGGACTGCTCGGACAGCATCCACAGCGTGCGGCCATCGGCCAGCCAGCCGAAATCGTTGTAGTTCCAGTTGATCCAGGCTGGATCGGTCAGGCGGTGGCGTGGAGACAGGGTGTCGCTGCCCGGGGTCAGGGTGGCGATCCAGCGGTCCTTGTTGTCCACCGAGCGCAGCATCACGGCGGCCTGGCTGCCATCGGCGTTCCAGACCATCGACGGGGCGCCGAAGCCGGCACCGATCTGGACATCACGGTTGCCCTTCAGCGCGTCCTTGCCGGCGGCCTTGCGCAGTTCGGCCAGCGGGTCGCTGGCGATGCCGGGCAGGGCGTCGAGGCTGACCTTGCTGGCCTTGCCGCTGGCCAGCTCCACCTGCCACAGGGTCTGCGGAGCCGGGTCGTTGCGGCCGACGCGGGTGCGCACGTTTTCGAATTCCTCGTAACCGGATTCGGTCACATACAGCGGCATCTTGCCGCCCTGGCCGGTGTCGGCCTTCTTGCTGCGGGTGGAGACCAGCAGATGGCGGGCATCGGGCGACAGGGCGCTGTCGACGATCACCACCTCATCGCCCAGATAGATCGGAGCAGGCGCTCGGGTGGGGTCGGTGTTGCGCCACAACTCGGCCTGTTCGCGCAGCGCATCGCGCTCGGCTCGGTCGCGACGCAGGGTCTGCAGGGTGGCCATCTGCTGCTCGCGCAGGCTGTCGGCGCGCGGGGCGGCATTGGGGTCGTTTTCCGCACGCAGGTTGGCCACCTGGCGGGTACCGGTGCCCGGGTTCCAGTGGAACCAGGTGTGGTTGACGTGCCAGATCACCCCGCCGTCGCGGGCAAAGCCCAGGCCGCGGGCGCGTTCGTTGCCGTGGCTGAGCTGGGTCAGGCTGCCACTGCGCAGGTCACGCAGAAACACGTTGCCATCGCGGACGAAGGCGGCCTGGGTGTTGGAGGCATTGTGCACGCGCTGCGCGGTATCCAGATCGCCGCGGGCCGTGCCATCGACCCGGCTGGCCGGGCCACCGCTGCTGGCCAGCTGGAAGGTGTCACGTACCGGGCTGCCGTCGCGCTTCTGGGTGTACTGGATGTGGCGGCCATCCCAGCTCCACCAGGCCGATTCGACCGGGTTGCCGATCCAGTCCGGCTCGGCCATCGCCTGTTCCAGGGTGATCGGGGTCGGGGCCGCGTGGGCGGCGCTGCCCAGGGCCAGCAGCAGGGACAGGGACAACAGTCGGGTCATGGTGGTTTCCAGCAAAATGATCCGTTCAAGCCTAGCAGCCCGCGGCGGGGGAAGGCTGGGTCACAGGTCATGGCCGGCGCGTACGGCGGTGTGCCGGCCACCGCGGGCGGGGACGAGGCCGGAATTGTCGGGGCCGGGGCAGTAAACTGGGCCGTCTGGCTGGCCATCGCGTGTGGCTGTGCCCTTCCTGGAAGATGGTGCCTGTCGCATGTCGGTTGTTTCCCCTGTTGCTGCCCCGATCACCCATCCGCTGACCCGAGGCGGGCTGGAGCGGTTGCTGGCGGTGGGCGCTGATGGCCCGGTGGACCTGGCCCGTTTCCATGCCGAGGTGCGTGGGGTGGCCGCCTGGTTGCCGGCCGCCAGCCATGTGGTCAACCTGTGCCAGGACCGTTACCGCTTCCTGGTGACCTTCTGCGCGGTGGCCCTGCGCGGGCAGGTCAACCTGCTGCCGTCCTCGCAGGCCCCGGCGGTGGTGGCCGAGCTGCAGCAACGCTACACGCAGACCCTGTGCGTGGCCGATGCCGAGGTGCCGTTGTTGCCCGCTTGTCTCACACTGCCGGCACATTTGCCGCAGCTGGCGGGCGAGCCGCCACAACTGGCGCTGGAACAGCTGGTGGCCATCGGCTTCACTTCCGGCAGTACCGGCACGCCCAGTGCCAACCCCAAGACCTGGGGGGCTTTTGTGACCAGTACCGCGCAGAACCTGCAGGCGCTGGCCGACCTGTGGCAGGGGCAGGTGCCTTCGCTGGTGGCCACGGTGCCACCGCAGCACATGTACGGCATCGAGATGTCGGTGGTGCTGCCGCTGCTGGCACCGGCCCTGGTGCATGCCGGCAAGCCGTTCTTTGCCCAGGACGTGGCCCAGGCGCTGGAACAGGTGCCTGCGCCGCGCTTGTTGGTCACCACTCCGGTGCACCTGAAGGTGCTGCTGGAATCGGGCCTGCCACTGCCGCCGCTGGCCGGCATCGTCACCGCCACCGCGCCGTTGGCACAGCCGCTGGCGCAGGCGGCCGAGGCACGCTTCAACACCCAGGTGCGCGAGGTGTTCGGCTCCACCGAGACCTGCATCATCGCGCGCCGGCGTACCGCCTGCGAGTCGGCCTGGCAGTTGTTGCCCGGGGTCACGTTGACGCCGCAGCCCGACGGCACCGTGGTGCAGGCGGCGCACCTGCCGGCTCCGGTAGTGCTGGCTGATCTGGTCGAGTTGTTGCCCCAGGACCGTTTCGTGTTGCGCGGGCGTCGCGCCGACCTGCTGGAAATTGCCGGCAAGCGGGCCTCGCTGGGCGATTTGACCCTGCGCCTGCTGGCCATCGACGGGGTGCTCGACGGGGTGGTGCTGCAGTTGCCACCCGAACCCGGGCGCAGTGTCGGCCGCATTGCCGCGCTGGTGGTGGCGCCGACCCTGCAGGCCGAGCAGATCCTGGCCGCACTGCGGCTGGCAATGGACCCGGTGTTCCTGCCGCGGCCGCTGCGGCTGGTGCCGGCACTGCCGCGCAACGATACCGGCAAGCTGCCACGTGATGCCCTGCTGGCCCTGCTGCAGGGTAGTTGACCGTTGTCGCTGGCGGTGCAGATGCATCAGGTGGAGGATTTGGACATTGCCGGGATCATCCAGGTCACGGCGATGCCCGCAGGGACCATCAAGCGCCATCTTTACCCGGCCAGGCAGGTACTCAAGGCTGAACTGCTGCGCCGTGCGCCCGCCGGAGAACTGCTGTGAGCCATGCCCCTGACGAGCAGGCATTGAAACAGGACCTGCGCCAACGGGAGCAGGACCAGCCCGCTGCTCGGCCAGCAGCCGCGGTCCTGGCGCTGGGCGTATGTGTGGCCCAAGGCCCTGCTGCTGGTGTTGTTGCTGGCCGGCGGCCACTGCCTGCCGGGTGGCGAGGGTCAGGCATTGCGCCGCGCAGCGCTCAGCGGTGCCAGCCGTCGATCTCGATATGCAGATCCGGGCGGCAGACCCGGGCGTGCAGCACCATGCGCGGCACCGCATCGGGCAGGTAGCGGGTCAGGTCCTGCTGGACCAGCTCCAGCTCACTGGCATTTTCCAGGTAGACCTTGAGCCGGCTGCCGGCGTTGAACTGCGGCTGCAGCTGCGCTTGCTGCCGGCGCGCGCTGTCCAGCAGGGCGTCGAAGTTGACGAAGGTTTCCTGCAGCTGGCGCAGGGTCTGGCCGGCGTGCATGCTCTGGTGGCCGACCACGCTGGCGGTGCCGGAGAGCATCAGCGGCACCGCCGAGCCGGGTGCCGGCAGCATCGCGCGGGCGAAGCTGGGCGGCTGCGGGCCGTACTGACGCGGGTAATGGTAGGCACTGACCTGGCGCGGATTTTCCACCGGCTGGCCGGGCTGGCGGGCGGCCAGCCAGTACAGCTGCAGCACGCGCACGCCATCGATGCGGCCGATCGCGGTGGCGGCCGGCAGGCGGGCGTTGTCCAGGCTGCCCCAGCCCCGGGCCCGGCCGATGCAGAACTGGCGGTAGCGCTCCTGGTCGCCGTCGCCGTCGACGATGCCGTCCAGGTAGTTCCAGATGCGCAGCAGGTGGGGGTAACCATGCCGGCCCAGGCTGGCCTGCATGATGCGGTAGGCATGGGCGGTGGCCAGGGCGATGTCGCCGTCGAAATCGGCCTCGTCCACCTGCAGCACGCCCAGCTGGTGGGTGCCGTCACAGGCCCAGGCCAGGCCATCGGCATCCACCCCGTGCTGCACCGGGGCCGAGCTGCGCCAGACCTCCAGCACCGGGCCATCCAGCGGCTGCAGGCCGACCTGCAGCCAACGCGGGTCATCGCCGGCCCCCGGCCGGGCACCGGCGGCAAAGCCGATCACCGCCAGGGTGTGCGGGTCATCGAGCAGGGCCTGGCGTTGCTGGAGGGGCGCGAAGTGGATTTGCAGGGTGGCTGCGGCGTTGTCTGCCACCATCACGCCCGCACCGCCGGCAGGGCCAGGGCAGGGCGGAGCAGGGGGCAGGGGCAGGCAACAGACATGGCGCACAGCTCAAGGGAATCCGGCGGGCATGATAGCGCGCTGTATTGAAACGATCGGACAGTTGCGCCGGCGCGGGCAATCGTCGATGGTTGCGCCCCCTTGTCTGTTTTGCCGGAAACCCCATGTCCACTGCCACTGCTGCTGAACTCGAATTGGCCCAACTGCTGATCGACAGCCTGAACCTGGAAGACCTTCAGGCTGCCGATATCGACCCGGAAGCGGCGCTGTTCAACGACGGCCTGGGCCTGGATTCGATCGATGCGCTGGAACTGTCGCTGGCCATCGGCAAGCGTTATGGCTTCCAGCTGCGCTCGGACAGCGAGGAAAACCGCCGCATCTTCGCCTCGCTGCGTGCGCTCAGCGCCCACGTCCAGGCCAACAAGACGGTCTGAACATGAACGCCGCCGTCGCGCTGGCACAGGCACCGCCCGCGCTGCGCCTAGGGCTGGTGGTGGCCTATCCGCTGCTTTGCCATGCGGCCAGTGTGGCCAGTGCGCAGGCGGGACGGTGGGCAGCGCTGGCGCTGTTCAGCCTGCTGCTGTGGTGCCTGCTCGATGCCCTGTGGCAACGCCGCACCCAGGCCTGGCTGTGGCTGCTGGCCAGTTTTGCCGTGCTCTGGCTGCTGGCCGGCAGCGACTGGGCCTGGCTGCTGTTGCTGGCGCCGCCGGTGGTATTTCCGCTGTGGGTGGCCTGGCTGTTCGCGCGCACCCTGCGGGCCGGGCAACAGCCACTGATTGCACGCATTGTGCAGGCCGTGCATGCACAGGCCGGGATGCCGGTGGACGCGCCGCTGCAGCGCTATGTGCGCCGGCTGACCGCGGCCTGGGCGCTGGTGCTGGCGCTGCTGGCGGCCATCAACCTGGGCCTGGCGCTGTCGGTGGTGCCCGATGGCCTGCTGGCCGGCCTGGGCTACCGGCCGTGGTGGCCGGTCAGCCACACCCAGTGGTCATGGCTGGCCAATGTGGCCAACTGGAGCCTGCTCGGTGGCTTTGGCCTGCTTGAATATGCCTGGCGCAGCTGGCGCTTCCCGCTGCGCCCTGACCGCAACCTGTGGCACTTCGCCCGCCTGCTGGCCGGGCTGGGCCCGGCCTTCTGGCGCGACCTGCTGCGCTGACGGCCGCGTTATCCTTGGCTTTCGCTGGTGATTGCCGATGTCCATGCACTTTTCCATCCCTGCCGACCACCCCTGCCTGCCCGGGCACTTTCCCGGCCACCCGCTGGTGCCCGGGGTGGTGGTGCTGGAACAGGTGATCCTGGCGCTGGCCGGGCAGCTGGAATGCCCGCCGGCCCGCCTGCGCCTGCCGCAGGTCAAGTTCCTGGCCCCGCTGTACCCGCAGCAGAGGGCCAGTATCGAGTTGAGTGGGCAGGCACCACGCTGGAAGTTCCAGGTCAGCGGCCCGGCCGGGGTGCTGGTGCGCGGTGAGCTGGTCATCGACGGGACGCTGGCATGACCCGTACAGCCGGCTGGAAGGAGCGGCCGGAAGGCGGCGGCCGCTGGCCGATCCGCCTGATCGGCTGGATCAGCCGGCACTGCCCGCGTGCATTGACCGGGCTGCTGCTGTACCCGATCACCCTGTATTTCCTGGTGGTGCGCGGTGCCGAACGGCGCGCGTCGCGTGATTACCTGGCGCGGGTGTGCGGCCGTCCGGCCAGCCTGTGGCAGGTGGCCCGGCATATCCACACCTTCGCCGCCACCATCCTGGACCGGATCTACCTGCTGGGCGGGCGCGACCAGGGCTATGCCATCGACAGCCACGGCACCGAGGTGTTGCTGGCGGCGCTGGGGCAGGGACGCGGGGCGCTGCTGTTCGGCGCCCATATCGGCAGTTTCGATGCCTTGCGTGCCTTTGGCCGGCAGCGCCCGGACATCACCATCCGGGTATTGCTGGATGTGGCCCACAACCCGTCGATCAGCGAGCTGCTGGCCGAGCTGGACCCACAACTGGCCGCCGGCATCATCGACGCCGGCCAGGATGGCCCGGACATCGTGCTGGCGGTGGCCCAGGCACTGGAGCAGGGCGCGCTGGTGGCCCTGCTGGTGGACCGGGCCGGCCCGGACGAGGCCGGTGTGATGGCGCCTCTGCTGGGCAGTCCGGCCCGTTTCGCGGCCATGCCCTGGCTGCTGGCGGCAAGCCTGAAGGTGCCGGTGGTGCTCGGCTTTGGCTTGTATACCGGCTACTGCCGCTACCGCATGGTGTTCGAGCCGTTTGCCGATACCCTGCACATTCCCCGGCGCGAGCGTGGCGAGCTGCTGCCGCAGCTGGTCCAGCGCTATGCCGCGCGGCTGCAGCACCATCTGCAGCAACAGCCCTACAACTGGTTCAACTTCTATGAGTTCTGGCATGTCCCGGCGAACCCTCCTGTTTCCCTGGCTGAGCGCGGCCCTGCTGGCCGCCAGCCTGCTGGCCACTGACCCGGTCCACGCCAGCGCTCCGTCACCTGCCACGCTGGTGGCCCGGCTGGCCCAGCCGGTGCCCAGCCAGACCCCGTTCGTCGAGGTGCGGCAGTCGGCCATGCTCAAGCAGCCGCTGCAGGTCAGTGGCATCTACCGTCGCCCGGATGCGGCCACCCTGGTGCGCCAGGTGCAGCAGCCCTACCAGGAGACCTCGACCATAGCCGACGGCCAGGTGCGGGTGCAGCGTGCCGGCCGCGCCGAACGGGTGTTCGCGCTGGGCCGCGCGCCGGAGCTGGCCAGCCTGCAGGACAGCTTTGCCGCCCTGCTGGCCGGTGACCTGGCCACCCTGGAAAAGGCCTTCAGCCTGCACAGCCAGGGCAGTGCAGGGCAGTGGCAGCTAACGTTGACGCCACGCTCCCCGGCCGTGGCTGCTCGCCTGCGCCAGCTGGTGCTGCATGGCAGTGGCAACGAACTGCGCTGCATCCAGACCCAGCCGGTGCAGGGGCAGGCCCAGCGCACCCTGGTCGGCGGCACGGCCCAGGCCGCGCTGGAACACGGGGTGGATGATGGCCAGGCGCTGCAGGCGCTGTGCCAGGGAGCAGCGTCCTGAACCTGTCCTCACGCCAGCGCAGCGGGCTGGCCCTGTTCTGGCTGGCCCTGCTGGCGCTGGCCGGTTGGTTGGTCAGTGACCGGGTGCAGGTCAGCGGCGACCTGCGCAAGTTCATGCCCGAGCCGCGCACCGCCGAGCAGGCGCTGTTGATCGACGAACTGGGCGATGGCCCGGGCTCGCGCTTGCTGATGCTGGCCATCAGTGGCGATGAGGTCCCTGTGCTGGCCGCGCAATCACGCCAGCTGGCCAGCCAGCTGCGGGCCGATGCGCAATTTGCCTGGGTGCTCAATGGCGACAGCCCGATGGCCCTGGAAGACCTGCCCGAGGAGCTGCTGCCCTACCGCTACCTGCTGGCCCCGTTGGCGCCGGAACAGTTCCAGGCCGAGGGCCTGCGCCAGGCGCTGGAAGACCGCCTGGCCGACCTGGCCTCGCCGGTGGGCGAGCAGCTTGAAGCGCTGCTGCCGCGTGACCCCACCCTGCAGCTGCTGGCCCTGTTGGAGCAGCAGCCACGTACGCCACCGGTGATTGAGGGTGTCTGGTTCGAGCCGGAGGCCGGCCAGGCTCTGCTGCTGCTGCAGACCCGCAGCGCCGGCTTTGACCCGTCCGGCCAGCAGCGCGCGGTGGATGCGGTCAACCAGGCCTTTGCCACGGTCAGCCAGGGCAGCACGGCCCGGCTGGAAATGACCGGGCCGGGCGCCTTTGCGGTGAAGATCGGCAACCAGACCAGCCGCGAGGCCGGCACCATCGGCAGCATCGACTCGCTGGGCCTGGTGCTGTTGCTGTTGCTGGCCTACCGCGGCTGGAAATACCCCTTGCTGGGCTTCTTGCCGCTGGCCAGCGCCGGCCTGGCCGGGCTGTGTGCGGTGGCCATCGGCTTCGAGGGCGTGCACGGCATCACCATCGCCTTCGGCTTCACCCTGATCGGCGTGGTGCAGGACTATCCGATCCACTTCTTCAGCCACCAGCGCCCGGGGCTGTCGCCGTGGGCCAATGTGCGTGCCCTGTGGCCGACCCTGGGCACCGGCGTGGTGGCCACCTGCATCGCCTACCTGACTTTCCTGTTTTCCGGGGTGGATGGCCTGCGTCAGCTGTCGGTGTTCACCATCACCGCCCTGCTCACCGCGGCCCTGACCACGCGTTACCTGCTGCCGGCGCTGGTGGACCCGGCCCGCCGCGACATGGCCGACCAGCGCTGGCTGCAGCAGTTGTGGCAGGGCATCGAGCGCCTGCCGCGGCCGCGCCACAGCCTGTGGCTGCTGGCGCTACTGGCCGTGGCCACAAGCGCCTTGGCTCCCGGCGCGTTCTGGCAGAACGACCTGTCGCGGCTGACCCCGGTGGCCGTGGCCGACCTGGAGCGCGATGCCCAGCTGCGCAATGCACTGGGCGCGGCCGATACCCGCTACCTGATCACGGTGGAAGGCGCCGATGCCGAGCAGGCACTGGCCCGCTCGCAGGCGCTGCTGCCCTTGCTGCAGGCGCAGGTGGCCCAGGGCAACCTGGTCAGTTTCGACATGGCCGCGCGCTGGCTGCCCAGTGCCGCGGTGCAGCGCGAGCGCCAGGCCCAGCTGCCGGAACCAGCGGTTCTGTCCGCTGCGCTGGCCCGGGCGGTGGCCGATTCGCCCTTCCGCGCCGATGCCTTTGCCCCGTTCCTGGCCGATGTGGAACGCGCACGGACCTCGCCGCCGTTGACCGTGGACAGCATTGGCGGCACGCCACTGGCCGATGCGGTGCAGGCGCTGCTGCTGCAACGTCCGGGCCGCAGCCTGGCTCTGGTTACCCTGACCGGGGTCGAGCAGCCGCAGGCACTGGCGGCGGCGGTGGCAGCCAGCGGCGGCACCTGGGTGGACCTGAAACAGGCCAGCGAGTCACTGGTGGCCGCGTGGCGGGTGCGGGTGCTGCTGGCCCTGGGCGTGGCCTTGCTGCTGCTCACCGCCACCGTGTGGTTTGCCTTGCGTGATTGGCAGCGGGTCTGGCGGGTGCTGCTGCCGATGCTGTTGACCACCGTGCTGGTGCTGGCGGTGCTGCGCGGGCTGGGCATCGAGTTGAACCTGTTCCATCTGATCGGGCTGATCCTGGCAGCCGGGCTGGGGCTGGATTACGGTCTGTTCTTCGAACATGCCGGTGACAGCCGGCCGGCACAGCTGCGCACCCTGCATGGCCTGCTGGTGTGCAGCGCGATGACCCTGCTGGTGTTTGCCCTGCTGGCGACCTCGTCGATCCCGGTGCTGCGTGCGATCGGCAGCACGGTGGCGCTGGGCGTGGCCGGCAATTTCGTGCTCGCCCTGCTGGTGTCGCGGCACATCCACCAGGAGCCAGCCCATGCGCATTGAGCGAGAACAACTGCAGTTGCTGGTGCCCCACCAGGGCGCCATGTGCCTGTGGGACACGGTGCTGGCCTGGGATGCGCACAGCATCACCCTGCAAGCCGGCAACCACAGCGATCCGGCCCACCCGCTGCGCAACGGCGATGTGCTGCATGCGGTGCACCTGTGCGAATACGGGGCGCAGGCGATGGCCGTGCATGGCGGGCTGCTGGCTGCTGGCCAGCCGGCCGCTGCGGGCATGCTGGTGGCCCTGCGCGACGTGCAGCTGCACTGCCAGCGCGTTGATGACCTGGCTGGCCCGCTGCACGGGCAGGCCACCTTGCTGGCCGCCGGTGGCGGCAGCCAGCAGTACGCATTCGAAATTTTCCACCAACAACGCTTGCTGGCCAGTGGCCGCGCGGCAGTGATGCTGCAGCTGCCTGCGCAGGCCGGCTGAAGGAGTACGCATGGACAAGCAACGACGCGCCCTGGTCACTGGCGGCAGTGGTGATATCGGCGGCGCGGTCTGCCTGGCCCTGGCGGCAGCCGGCATGCAGGTGGTCGTGCATGCCAACGGCAACCTGGCCCGGGCCCAGGCAGTGGTCGACACCATCATCGCCAACGGTGGCCAGGCCCAGGCGGTGGCCTTCGATGTCACCGATGCCGCGGCTTGCGAGGCGGCCATCAACCAGCTGCTCGAGCAGGGCCCGCTGCAGGTGGTGGTCAACAATGCCGGCATCACCGATGACGCACCGATGGCCGGGCTGGACGCGGCGCGCTGGCAGAAGGTCATCGATGTCTCGCTCAACGGCTTCTTCAACGTCACCCAGCCGCTGCTGCTGCCGATGGCGCGCACGCGCTGGGGCCGGGTGGTCAATGTTTCCTCGGTGGCGGCGGTGCTGGGCAACCGTGGCCAGACCAGCTACGCGGCGGCCAAGGCCGGCCTGCACGGGGCCAGCAAGTCACTGGCCCGCGAGATGGCCAGCCGCGGCATCACCGTCAACGTGGTGGCCCCGGGGGTGATTGCCGGGCAGATGACCGCGCAGGCCTTTCCGCCGGAAGTGATCAAGCAGACGGTGCCGGCCGGGCGTGCCGGCCAGCCGGCCGAAGTGGCCGCGCTGGTGGCGTTCCTGTGCAGCGATGCGGCCGGCTACATCAATGGCCAGGTGATCGGGGTCAACGGCGGCATGGCCTGAGCGCTGCCAGCCTGCGCGGCACGCCTTACGGGGTGTTGTCGATGATCGGCGGGTGCTGACGGATCTGCCGGTACACCCCGCGCAGGTCACCGCGGCGCACGGCATAGGCCACGATGTGGCTGGTGATCCGCCACAGGTCACGCAGCGGGCGGAAGTGGCTGCGGCGGAACTGCTGCGGCACCCCGGCCTGGGCATAGCGCGACTCGATCGGTACCGAGACACAGCCCATGCCCAGTTCGCGCGCGGCACTGATGATGATCTGCGCCTCGAACACGAAATCCTCGCCGGGCACATTGCCCAGTGCCATCACCCGGGCCGGGTAGAAGCGCTGGCCGCTCTGGCTGTCAGCCACCTGGTAGCCGGTGCCCCAGGCAATGCCCCAGTCGCCGAACTCGTTGGCCATGCGCCGCAACGGCGGCTTGGCTGCACGGTTGCGCAGGCGCGCGCCGATGATGATGTGGTCCGGATGGCGGTTGGCACTGGCCAGCAGGCGCGGGATGTCCTGTGCACTGTGCTGGCCATCGCCATCCAGGGTGACAACCCCGGCCACTCCCAGCGCCAGCGCATGGGCAAAACCGGTGCGCAGTGCCGCGCCCTTGCCCAGACGCTGCGGGTGGCGCAGCACGATCACCGGCAGCCCCTGCAGGCAGGCCACGGTGTCATCGGTGGAGCCGTCATCGACCACGATCACGGTGTCACACTGCTGCAGGCACTCGCGCACGACCTCGGCAATGCGCAGGGCCTCGTTCAAGGCCGGGACCAACACCGCGACGGTGTCGCGGCGGATCGGCAGCTCAGCGGTCATGGTTGATGACGATGTGCAGGCTGTGGGCCGGGCCGGCCGGCAGCTGCAGTTGTGCCTGGCCACTGGCCAGGGCATCGAACAGGGCCAGCATGGCCGCGCCGGCATTGTCGCTGGCGCGCTGCTGCAGCGGGCCGGGGGCTGCGGTGCCGGTGGATGGGCCCCACTGCGCCTGCAGTGCCGGCCCCGGGCCGTTGCGGCCCAGCACCAGGGCGGTGCCGAGCAGGCCGCTGCTCGGGGCCTGGCTGGCCAGCGGGCCGCTGGCCGCGCCGTCATAACTGACCAGCAGTACCTGGTCGGCGCCGTCGGCCAGCTGCACCAGCGCTTCGAGCAGGCCCTGGGCAAAGCTCCACGGGCCGGCGCTCAGGGCCGTGGCCGGGGTGTGGGCGCCGGCTCCAATGGTCCAGTAGCCGGCGGCGGCGTTGTGCACTGAATTGTGGAAGCGGGTCGGCGACAGGCTGGCCGGGTCCTCGGCCAGGGTGCGGCACATGTAGTCGGTGATCGCCAGCTCGCCATGGCGCGAGGCAAATACCGACGGCAGCTGGGCTGGGTCCACGCCGGCGGCATTGCAGGCGGCCAGGGCCACATCCAGGGCCACCGCCACCGTATCGGGGGCGCGGCGGCGCTCGTTGGCGGCCAGCAACTGCGGGCTGGGGCGGCGGGCAACCTCGGCCGGCAGCTGGCCATCGGCCACGTACTGGCAAGCCGCCTGCCAGCTGTCCAGGCCATCGCTCCAGTAGGCAATGCCACGGATGTGGGCGTGCAGGGGGCTCATGCGGGCACCCCGCGGGCAAACAGCAGCGAGCAGTTGTTGCCGCCAAAACCGAAGGAGTTGTTCATCGCGTAGTGGATATCGGCCTGGGCCGGATCAAAGCGGATCTGTGGCCCGCAGGCCGGGTCCGGCTGGCTGGAGTTGAGGGTGCCCGGCAGCAGGCCGTGTTCCAGCGCGAGCAGGGCAATGACCGACTCGACGATCCCGGCCGCGCCCAGGGTGTGGCCGGTCCAGCCCTTGGTCGAGCTGGCATGCAGGCCGGCCGGAAACAGCGCGGCCACGGCGGCGGCTTCGATGCTGTCGTTGGCCGGGGTCGAGGTGCCATGCAGGTTGAGGTAGCCGACCTGGTCGGCGCCAATGCCGCCACGCTGCAGCGCCTGCTGCATGGCCAGCTGCGCGCCCAGGCCCTGCGGGTGCGGCGCAGACATGTGGTGGGCATCGCTGGATTCGCCATAGCCGCGCAGCTGCAGGCCGTCGCTGCCGGGGCCAGCGCGTTCGAGCAGGGCATAGCCGCCGGCCTCGCCCAGTGACAGGCCGACCCGGCGCGCATCAAAGGGCATGCACGGCTGTGGCGATACCAGCTGCAATGAATTGAAGCCGTAGATCACGCTGCCGCACAGGGTATCCACGCCGCCGACCAGGGCGGCATCGACCAGGCCGGCGTTGATCAGGCGGGCGGCCTGGGCAAACACCTTGGCGCTGGAGGAGCAGGCGGTGGCCACGGTCAGGCAGGGGCCGGCCAGGCCGGTGGCAGCCTGCACGAAGGCCCCCAGCGAATGCGGGGTATGGATTACCGGGCGGGCCAGTTCCGGCGGGAAGCGGCCATCGTCGAGCTGGCGGTAGGCCAGCTCGGTCTCGCCGATGCTGGCGGTGGAGGTGCCCATCACCACCGCGATGCGCTCGGTGCCATGGCGGGCGGCGGCCGCGGCAATGGCCGGCAACAGGCCGTCGTGCTGCAGGGCCAGCCAGGCCAGCCGGTTGTTGCGTGATTCGTACTGCTGCAGGTGCGCGGGCAAGGGCGCTGCTTCCAGCCCTTCGACACGGCCGATCCAGCACGGCAGCGGGTCTTGTCCCAGGTCATTGGCACGCAAACCGCTGCGGCCTTGCTGCAGGGCCTGGAGCAGGGCCGTGCGGCCGTGGCCGGCTGCGCTGGTTGCGGTATGGGCGGTTACTGCCAGGGGGGCAAGCAGGGAGCAGTCGGTTGCAGTCACGGCGCTACTCAACAAATGTCTGGGGGGATTATATCGACCGCCCTGCTCGCGCCGCTGGTAACCCGGTCAATCCTGAACAAGGCAGTGGCTTTAACCCGTACGCGCTTTGCGACACAATCATTTTCCCATGACCACATTTCCCGCGTTCGGCGCGGCAGCGCGCATGTACGCATACATTTATCGAAGCAACCGCAAGACTGATACCTACCTGTATCTGGCCAGCCGCGATGGGTTTGACGTCGTGCCGCAGGCGCTGCGGACATCGCTGGGCAGCCTGGAACACGTGATGGATCTGGAGCTGACCCCCACCCGCAAACTGGCCCTGGCCGATCCGCAGCAGGTGCGCAAGCAGCTGGCCGACGTGGGCTATTACCTGCAGTACCAACCCGGCACCACCGGGCTGGTGCAGTTCAATGCCAGCCTCGCCGATGAATGAGCGCAGCAACCGGCAGCTGGCGGCAGCCGCCCTGCTCTGCGGTTTGCTGTTGACCCTGGCCAGTGTGCTGGGTGGGCCGCTGGCTGCCCTGGCCCTGGCCCTGGCCCAGCCGGCCTGGGCACTGGGCGTGCGTGGCTGGCAGGGCACCCGTCTGAGTGTGGCCTTGTTGCGCAAGGACCTGCCGTTGCTGCTGGGCATGTGGCTGGTCGGGCCTGCCTTGCTGGCCGGGCTGGGCTACTGGCCGCTGCGCTCGCTGCTGGGCGGGGGGCGGCTGGGGTCGGCCTTGTTGTTCAGTGTGGTGCTGTCGGCACTGGTCCTGCTGCTGTGGCGCAGCTGGCCGTTGTGCCAGGCTCTGGAAAAGGACGGTGGACCGCTGGCCGCGCGCCGCCAGCTGCTTGACCACCCGGGGTGGTACCGCTGGCGTGGGCTGGGAGTAGGGCTGAGCCTGTTGCTGCTGTGTGCGCTGGTGGTGGCGCCGTTGTGGCCGGGCGGGCTGACGACCGAGTGGACATGGGCGCAGGCCGGGCTGGCTGCCGTGCTGGCACCGTTGCTGCACCTGGTGGTCCAGCGCATTCCGTTGTCTGTGCTGGAGGCCAAGCCGCAGCCAGCCGGCCCCGGTCTGGCCGAGCAGCTGTTCGCCGAGGCGGCGTTGCCGCCGGCGCCACTGGAACCGGTGGTGCCGGCACAGCTGGGCATCGAGCTGTACGAAGCCGCCCGCGCTGGCCGGGTCGACCGGGCCCTGCAATTGCTCGACGCCGGTGCCGATGCCCATGCCCTGCCCCCGGCCGAGGGGCGTGACCAGCGCCAGCTGGTGGTGCTGGCGGCGGTGCTGCCCGACCTGCGCCTGCTGCGCAGGCTGATTGCGGCCGGGGTTGACCTCAACCTGCAGCACCGCGGCATGACCGCCTTGCTGGCCGCCACCCGTGACAGCTGGCATGGCAGACCGGAAGCGGTGATGACCCTGCTGGCCAACGGTGCCGATGTGCGGGTGGCCGATGCCGATGGCAACACCCCGCTGCACTTCGCCGCGCGCACTTCCGACCCGGGGGTGGCAGCCCTGCTGCGCGATGCCGCCGCCGAACTGGATGTACTCAACAACGAGGGCTACAGCCCGCTGGCCATTGCCTGCCAGGCCGGCAACTGGCGCCTGGTGCGCTTCCTGCTTGAACGTGGGGCCCGGGCCGATGTCGACCACGCGGTGCCGGCGCTGGTGGCCGCGGCGGCCGGTGAAGAAGACGATGCGGCTGGGGTGCAGTTGCTGCTCAAGCACAAGGCCCGGGTCGATGCCCGCGACCGCAGCCGGCGCAGCGCCCTGCATGTGGCCTGTGCTGCCGGGCATGTGCAGGTGATCGAGGCCTTGATGGCTGCCGGGGCCAACCTGGAAGCGCGTGACCAGGCCGGGCGTACCCCGTTCCTGGACGCCTGCGCCCACGCCCGTGGCGAGGCGGTGCAAGTGCTGCTGGCGCACCGCCCCGAACTGCACGTGGTCGATGGCAGCGGGCTCAATGCGGTCTGGCTGGCCAGTGCGGCCGAGGGCACGCAGGTAGGCCTGGTGCGCCAGCTGCTGGGCCTGGAGATTGCCGCCGACCTGGCCGATGCCCATGGCCGGCGCGCGGTGGACATGGCCGCCGCCGCCGGGCGCTGGGCGGTGGTGGCGGCACTGGATGCCGCTTACCCGCTGCCGGCCGCGGTGAGTGAGCAGCTGGGCAGCAGCGAGGCCAGCAGCGAGCCGCTGCCGCTGCCGGACCGCCCGCCACGTGACCTGCTGCGCGAAGCCCTGGGCTTCGGCAACACCCAGGGCATGCAGGCGCTGGCCCGGCTGTGCAGCGCCGCCGAACTGGGCGCACTGCTGCACGAGCCGGCGGTGCTGCAGCAACCCGATTCGGTGCTCTGGCTGCTGGAGCAGGGGGCCGATGTGGAAGTAGCCAATGCCGCCGGCGACCTTCCGGCCTTCGTCCTGCTGGACATGGGTGCCGCTGGCCTGCCGGTGCTGCAGCTGCTGGTCCAGCACGGGGTATCGCTGGCCGGCCGTGGTGGCCTGGCCCGCTGGCTGCTGGCCTGCCAGGGCGAGCAGGCCCAGGCCGCAGCACTGGAAGCCTTTGCTCTGGCCCAGCTGGATCGCGACCTGGACAGCTACGGCAGCTCGCCGGCCGGCGACCCGCCGCTGTCACTGGCCATCCGCCTGGACTGGCTGCTGCTGGCCGAACGCCTGCTGCAGCGCGGGGCCGACCGTGAGGCGCGCGACAGCCGCCACCTGACGGCCCTGCACCTGGCCACCGCGCTGGGTCGCGAGTCGGCGATCAAACTGCTGGTGCGCCACGGCGCCAGCCCACTGGCGCGTACCCCCGATGGCCAGACCCCGCTGGGCGTGGCCCTGGCCAAGGGCCGGCGCGATCTGGCCGACTGGCTGGACTGGCGGGTGTGGCCGCTGCCACGGCGTGCCCTGCGTGCGGCCGACCTGCCGGCCGCCGCGGTGGTCGGCGATGTCGATGCGGTGCGCCGCCTGGTCGACCTCGGCCTGCCGGTGGACGCGGTCGATGCCCAGGGCTGCACCGCCCTGCTGCGTGCTGCCGGTGGTGGTCACCTGCCGGTGGTGGACCTGCTGCTGGCCCGCGGCGCCGATGCCACCCATGCCGCCAACAGTGGCGCCACCCCGCTCAGCGCGGCGGTGAGCATGCGCCAGGGCGACATCGTGGCTGCCCTGCTTGATGCGGGGGCGTCGATCGAACAACGCCTGCCCGGCGGGGTCAGTGTGTTGATGCTGGCCTCTGCACTGGGCCTGCCGGACGTGGTGGCGCGCCTGCTGGCCGCCGGTGCCGACGAGCAGGCGGTCGATGACAAGGGCCTGAGCGCGCTGCACTGCGCGGCCCAGTACGGTTTCACCGCGCGTGACCGTTCACGTCTGCTGGCCCTGTATGACGGCCTGTTGCTGGCCGGGGCGCCGGTGGACCAGGTGGCCGGGATGGAACTGACCCCGTTGCTGCTGCAGCTCGGTGCCGGGGCCACTGCGGGCACAGGCTGTGACGAGCATGTGGTGCTGGCCGGAGTCGAGCGCCTGCTCGACGAGGGCGTGAGCATCGAGGCCCGCGATGCGCGTGGCTTCGGGCCGCTGCACCTGGCCGCCCTGCATGGCCTGCCATTGCTGGTGCAGCGCCTGTTGCGTGCCGGGGCCGACCCGGAGTTGCGTGACGCGCTGGGCCGCACCCCTCGCGAGATCGCCATCATGCGCGGCTTTGTCGACATCGCCGGCGAGTTCGAGCCGCCGGTGCCGGGGGTGACCTCGATGGCCCGCTTCCTGCGCGACAACGCCTGATCCGGCCCGCGCTTGATCCTGCGCATGGGCGTACACGCGTGTGGCGTGTACGCTCATGGCCCTCCGGGCAAGGCAGTGGCGCATGAGCATCTATCACCTGCAAGCGGTTTTCCGACCGCAATCGGTCGCGGTCATCGGTGGCAGCCCGCGGCCACGTTCGGCCGGGCGTGCGGTGGTGCGCAACCTGCGCGAGGGCGGTTTTGCCGGTCAGATCGGCTGGGTCAACCCGCGCTACCCGCATATCGACGGCATCGGTACCGTGCGCCGCCTGCGCGACCTGGGCTGGGTGCCGGAGCTGGTGGTGATCACCGCCCCGGCGCAGATCCTGCCGCAGTTGATCAACGAGGCGGCCAGCCTGGGGGTGGCGGCGGCGATCATCCTCACCGCCGGGCTTGGTCACGGGCCGGGCTCGCTGGCCGAGCGCGTGCAGCGCCGGGCCCGCCGCCATGGCCTGCGCATCCTCGGCCCGCACTGCCTGGGGGTGATTGCACCGCATGCACGGCTGAATGCCTCCATCGCCGCGCACACCCCGCAGGCCGGTGACCTGGCCCTGATCTCCGAATCCAGCGCGATTGCCGCCGCCCTGGTGGAGTGGGGCGTGGCCCGTTCGGTGGGGTTCTCGGCGGTGGTCTCGCTGGGGGAAAGCGTGGATGTGGACCTGGCCGACCTGCTGGATTACTTCGCCGCCGACTACCGCACCCGGGCCATCCTGCTGTATGTGGAAAACATCAGCGATGCGCGCAAGTTCATGTCGGCGGCGCGCGCGGCGGCACGTTCCAAACCGGTGGTGGTGGTCAAGTCCGGGCGCAGCCGGCCCGGCGTCGGGGCGCGCAGCGACGACACCCATGTGCAGTCGCTGGCCAGCAGCGACGCGATCTACACCGCCGCCTTCAACCGCGCCGGCCTGCTGCGGGTGGGCGCGCTGGATGAACTGTTCACCGCTGCTGAAACCCTGGGCCGGCTCGGTGGCACCTTTCCCGGCCGCCGCCTGGCCATTGTCAGCAACGGCAGCGGGGTGGGCCGGCTGGCCGCCGACCGCCTGGCCATGCTCAAGGGCCAGCTGGCCCGGCTGTCACCGGCCACCACCCAGGCTCTGGCCCGGCTGCTGCCCGACAGTGCGCCGCACAGCAACCCGGTGGACCTGGTGGTCGATGCCGATGGCCAGCGTTATGCCGGGGCAATCGAGGCATTGCTGGCCGACCCGGAAAACGATGCCCTGCTGGTGGTCAACGTGCCCACCGCCTTCACCTCGTCGGTGGATGCGGCACGCGCGCTGACCCGCACCGTGGCCGCGCGTTCGCGCAGCGAGCGCGACAAGCCGGTGTTCGCGGTCTGGCTGGGGCGCGACGAGGCGGCCACCGCGGTCCTGCATTCGGCGCGCATTCCCACCTATGCCAGCGAGGCCGATGCGGTGGCCGGTTTCCAGCACCTGGTGCGCTACCGCCAGGCGCAGGCGGCGTTGATGGAAACCCCGCCCAGCCTGCCCGAGGACTTCCAGGTGGACCGCCAGGCGGCGCAGCAGGTGGTGGACACCGCACTGGCCAGTGGCCGGCGCTGGCTCTCGCCACAGGCCACCCACGCCCTGCTGGCCGCTTATGGCATTGCGATGGCGCCGCTGCAGCTGGCACGCAGCGTGGCCGAGGTGCTGGAGATGGCCCAGCCGCTGCTGGAGGCCGGCAGCACGGTGACCCTGAAGATCCACTCGGCCGACATCCCCAACAAGTCCGACGTGCATGGCGTGCGGTTGGACCTGGCCACCCTGGCGGCGGTGCGCACCGGGGCCGAGGCGATCCTCGATTCGGCCCGCAGGCTGCGCCCGCAGGCGCTGATCGACGGGGTGTTGGTACAGCCGACCATCGTCCGCGCCAAGGCCCGCGAGTTGATTGCCGGCATCGCCGATGACCCGGTGTTCGGCCCGGTGGTAGTGGTGGGCCGTGGCGGCACGGCGGTGGAGGTGATCGATGACATTGCCCTGGGCCTGCCGCCGCTGGACCTGCGCCTGGCCCACGAGCTGATCGGCCGCACCCGGGTCTCGCGCATCCTCAAGGGCTACCGCGACGTGCCGGCCGCCGACGAACGCGCGCTGGCCCTGCTGCTGGTCAAGCTGGCCCAGCTGGCGGCCGACATCCCGCAGGTGCGCACGCTGGACATCAACCCGCTGCTGGTCGATGCCGACGGGGTGATGGCGTTGGATGCGCGGGTTGCAGTCACCCCGACCATCCGCCTGCACAAGGGCCGTGGCCATCCACGCTTTGCGATCTTCCCGTACCCGAGCGAGTGGGAGCGGACGATCGCGCTGTCCAACGGCGGCAGCGCCTTCGTGCGCCCGGTGCGGCCGGAGGATGATGGCCTGTTCCGTGCCTTCTTCGCCCGCGTCACCGACGATGACCTGCGCATGCGTTTCTTCCAGTCGGTCAAGCATTTCAGTCATGAGTTCATCGCCCGCCTGACCCAGCTCGACTACGCCCGTTCCATTGCCCTGGTGGCGCTGGACCCGCGCAGCGGCGAGATGCTCGGCGCGGTGCGTCTGCATGCCGATGCCGAATACGCCACCGGCGAGTACGGCATCCTGGTGCGCTCGGACCTGAAGGGCTACGGCCTGGGCTGGCGGATGATGAAGATCATGATCGAGTACGCCGCCTGGCTGGGGCTGAGCCAGGTGCAGGGCCAGGTGCTGCGCGAGAACAGCACCATGCTGGACATGTGCCGGCGGCTGGGCTTCAGCGTGCGCGTGGACCCGGACGATTCGACCCTGATGCAGGTGACCCTGCCGGTGGACGGGCGTGGCCTGGAGGATTGAGTTGCCCGGCGCGGCTCGACGCCCTTCTTGTTGCGCTGCACAATGAGCGGTTTCTGACTGTACCGTTGCCCGCCATGACCACGCCGCTGCTGCTGTTGCCCGGTTTGTTGAACGATGCCGACCTGTGGCAGGCCCAGCTGCGCGACCTGGCCGACGTCACCGATTGCCAGGTGGCCGACCTGACCGCGCATGAGGACCTGGATGCGCTGGTGCAGGCGGTGCTCGATGCCGCCCCGGCACGCTTTGCCCTGGCCGGGTTCTCGCTCGGCGGCTGGGTCGCCCAGCACATCCTGCGCCGCGCGCCGCAGCGGGTCGAGAGGCTGGCCCTGATCGGCACCTCCTACCTGCCCGACAGCCCCGAGCGCGCCGCGCAGCGGGCCAGACAACAGGCGCTGGTGGCGGTGGCCGGCAACTTCCATGGCTTCGGCAACAGCATGATGCGCCGTTATGTTGATGCCTCGCGGCTGGACGATGTGGGCCTGCGTGACGCCGTGCGCGGCATGACCACCCGGCTGGGGCCGGCGGTGTTCCTGCGCCAGAACGCCCTGCCACGGCTGGATGGCCGTGACGTGCTGCAAGGCTATGCAGCGCCCTCGCTGGTGCTGTGCGGGGCCAACGACGGCATCACCCCGGTTCAGCGCTCGCGCGAGATGGCCGCGATGATGGCGGCCAGCGAGTTGGTCGAGCTGCCCGATTGCGGCCACCTGGCGCCGCTGGAGCAGCCGCTGGCGGTGAGCGCGGCGATGCGACGCTGGTTGCTGCGCAGCGCCTGAGGTCGCGGCAGGCGACCCGGAAGCGTGTGCCTTTCGGGTCGTGCCGGTCCTCAGCCGGCAGCCTGCAGGGTGTACTCCTCGGCGCTGGCGGCATCGAGCTGGGCCAGCTCGGTGGACGACAGGGTCAGGCGGGCCGCGGCCAGCAGCTGCTGCAGTTGCTCCACGCTGGTGGCGCTGGCAATCGGCGCGCTGATCGTGGCCTGGGCCATCAGCCAGGCCAGGGCCACCTGGGCCGGTTTGGCATTGTGGCTGGCGGCCACGTCGTCCAGTGCCTGCAGGATGCGCAGCCCGCGCGGGTTGAGGTAACGCGCCACCACGCCCACACCGCGGGCACTGCTTTGCGCCGCATCAGAGGCGCTGCGGTACTTGCCGGTCAGAAAGCCGCTGGCCAGGGCGTAGTAGGGCAGCACGCCGAGCTGGTGCTCGCTGGCAATGGCGGCCAGTTCCTGCTCGTAGGCCGCGCGGTCGCACAGGTTGTACAGCGGCTGCAGGGTTTCAAAGCGCGGCAGCTGGTAGTCGGCAGAGATCTTCAGCGCCTGGCGCAAGGCCTTCGGGCTGAAGTTGGAGGCGCCGATCGCGCGTACCTTGCCCTGCTCGACCAGCCGCGAAAACGCCCCCAGGCTGGCTTCCAGCGGCTCGGCTGGGTCTTCCTCGTGGGCTTGGTAAAGGTCGATGACATCGGTCTGCAGGCGGCGCAGTGAGCCCTCGATGGCCGCGTTGATGTTGTCCGGGGACAGCCCGGGGTGTTCGCCCCACTTGGCCACCTTGGTGGCAATCAGCACCTTGCCGCGTTTGCCGCTGGCCTTGAGCCAGCGCCCGATCAGGGTTTCCGACTCGCCGCCGGCATTGCCCGGGGCCCAGGCCGAATACACATCGGCGGTGTCGATCAGGTTGCAGCCGGCGTCAACGAAGGCATCGAGCAGGGCGAACGTGGTTTTCTCATCCACACTCCAGCCAAAGACATTGCCGCCAAAGGCCAGCGGTGCAGTGTGCAGGCCGGATCGGCCGAGTTCACGGGTGGCCACCATGGGCATGTTCTCCTTGTCCTGGGCTGCCCAGCATAAACAGGCAAGGGTTAGGTTTTCGCTGTGGCCAGCGTTGCCGGCCTCACCGCTGGTGCTAGGCTGGGGCCCACATTGCCCACCCAAGGAAAGCCCCTGATGAAGCAGCGCCTTGCCCTTGCCTCTGTGTTGCTGGCCGCCATGCCGGCGGCCTTTGCCCAGCACCAGCACGACCATGCCGGCCATGACCACGCCACCCATGCCGCGCAGGACCCGGCCGCCCACCAGGCCCATGCCGCCGCGGCGCTGGCGGCAGCCGTGGCCGACCCGCGGCGTGCCCCGGCCAATGTTGCCCGCGATGCCTGGCGCCACCCGCAGCAGACCCTGGAATTCTTCGGCGTGGTGCCGCACCACACGGTGGTCGAGATCACCCCGGGTGGCGGTTGGTACACCGAGATCCTGGCCCCGCTGCTGGCCGACCATGGCCAGTACATCGCCGCGATGGTCGACCCTTCCAGCCTGCCCGAAGGGCGTGGGCGGGATTACCAGCAGCGCAGCCTGGATGGTTTCAAGGCGCTGCTGGCTGGTGATGATGAGCGCTTCGGCAAGGTCAAGCTCAACACCTTTGCCCCGGCCGCGCCGGTGTTTGCCGCCCCGGCATCGGTGGACGTGGTGCTGACCTTCCGCAACGTGCACAACTGGCGCAGCAACGGCCAGGAAGCCGGCTACTTCAAGGCCTTCTTCGATGCGCTCAAGCCCGGTGGCGTGCTGGGCGTGGTCGAGCACCGGGCCAAGGCCGATGTGCCGGCCGATGACGGCAGCGGCTATGTCGGGGTGGACCAGGTGATCGCACTGGCCGAGGCGGCCGGCTTCAAGCTCGATGCCAGCAGCGAGATCAATGCCAACCCGGCCGACAGCAAGGACCATCCGGACGGGGTGTGGATGCTGCCGCCGGGCAACCGCCACCCGGCCGCCGATGCGGCCAAGTACCAGGCCATCGGCGAAAGCGACCGCATGACCCTGCGCTTCATCAAGCCGGCAGGCTGAGCAACCAGGTGGGACAATGGCGCACGTTTGATTGCGCCGTTGTCCCGCCATGCTGATTGCCCTGAACAAACCCTTCAACGTGCTGTGCCAGTTCACCGACCGCAGCACACCGCCGCGCGACACCCTGGCAGGGTTCGGCCTGCCGGCTGATGTGTATGCCGCCGGGCGGCTGGACTACGACAGCGAAGGCCTGCTGCTGCTCACTGACGACGGCCCGCTGGCCAACCGGCTCACCGACCCTAAGCACAAGCAGCCCAAGACCTACTGGGTGATGGTGGAAGGCACCCCGACCGACGACAAGCTGCAGGCGTTGCGCGATGGCGTGGTGCTCAATGACGGCCCGACCCGCCCGGCCAGGGTGCGCCTGCTTGAGCCGGCACCGGAGTTGTGGCCACGCAACCCGCCGGTGCGTTACCGCAAGAACGTGCCGGATGCCTGGCTGGAAATCATCATCAGTGAAGGCCGCAACCGCCAGGTACGGCGGATGACTGCGGCGGTCGGCCTGCCGACCTTGCGCCTGGTGCGTGTGGCCATCGGCGCGCACCGGCTCGATGGCCTGGCCCCCGGGCAATGGCGCCGGCTCGACTGAGCCAGGGCGCCATGCCGGGGCTGGAAGCAGTCCGTCAGTTGTCCAGGTCGGCGGCGTCGTCGACGTGGGCGTGCGGACGGTCGGCAATCAGCTGGTTGTTGCGCTGCTGGCCGGCCGCTTCCTGCGCCTGCTTGCGCTTGCGGTAAGCCACGTAGCCCAGCACTCCCAGGCCCAGCGCGGCCACGGCCACGGCAGTGCCGGGGTTGCGGCGTACCACCTTGGTGGCGGCCTTGCCGCCGGTCTTCAGTGCGCCGATTGCCGCCCCGGTCTTGAGCCAGTCGGCGGCATGGCTGCCGCCTTGCTTCAGCCCGCCGCCGGCCTGACCGGCCAGTTCCAGGACGCGTTCCAGTGCGGTGTCGGTGATGTTGCTCAGCTTGCTCATAAGGCGTTCCATCGGTGGGGATCAGGCCACACAGTGTGGCCGCTCTATCGTAAACGGGCTGTGCATCCGGGCACAGCCTGCAGGTCGGGTCGCGCAGCAGACCCTCTGGGGTGGAGGACTGGTGGTGGTCTTGATGGCGGCAGGTGGTTGTCATCGGACGGCGTGGATGCCGATACTGTGCACTGGGGAAAGGATCGGGAATTGAACGATGGGGTGGCTTGTCTCCCAGACGAAGAAGTTGCCCATGGCTGCTGTTGTGTACGCGCTGCTGCTGGCCGGGTGTGGCGGTGATGACACCGCCAGCCAGGCGTACCAGCAGGCTTGCCACGGAGAGCCTTTGCCAGACCAGCAGGCCATCTATCAGGCCGAGGCCGATGGCTACCGGATCAACAGCCGCTACCGCTGTATCGACCGGCAGTCCTGGCAGGAGGTGCAGGCGGCGATGGCGCGGCTGGAACACGCGCGTCGTCCCGAGGTGCGGGCACGCGCCGAGGCTGCGGCCGATGCCGAGCATGCGCAGCGCCTGGCCCGGATAGCCGCCAGGGCTGCAGCCCGTGAGCAGGCGCAGGTCGCGGTGGCGCCGCAGGTGCTGCAGCCGGTGGATGCCAACCGTGGCAGCCGCGAGCAGCTGGCCGCAGTGTGCGGGGTCGATCATGACGGGGCCGAGGCGATCGTACTGGCGCGCCAGCAGGGCGGCCCGTTCACCGACTGGGCCGACCTGGTGCACCGCGTGGTCCCGTTTTCCGCTGCGCAGAGTGCGGTGGCCGCCTCGCGCTGTGGCCTGACCGTCAACGGCCACAGCCTGGCCGGCGCGGAGCCGGCCGCAAACGATTGATCATCGTCTGCATGGCTGCCAACAGGCTACAGCAGGTGGCCAAGCCTGCCTGAAGCAACAGGGCAGGCCGCCAATGTCGTCGGGATTGTCGGCGGGTGTGGATCAGGTAGACCGACACCCGCCGATGGCTGCCTGTGATGGGGATGTTAGTTGTCGGTCTGTACGAGTCGTTGCTCGGCAGTGGCATCCAGTCGTTCAGCGGCATCCAGAATCAGTTGTGCATGCTGGTAGAGCGTCAATGCTGGCTATCGGGATGCGCGTTTCATTGCGCTTCTCATCAAGGAAACCGATGTCTTTCTGTGCGCGATTGAAGTGCAGGCGGCACAGTGTCTTCCGATTGTTGTCATCCAGCAGGACTGCGCAGTAGCTCTGGTTGTCACGCATGACCACGCGGCTTGCTTTAAGGCGGGAGCGCAGTATGGCGCGTACGATCATGAAGGGGTTCTACCCTTAGATTTCTCCACGTTTTCACGGGCGTAGACACATCTGCTCCAAGACGGCCTGTGGCGGTGA
>JBJEWP010000006.1:0-26300 GCA_051885115.1 Stenotrophomonas sp.
CCCCGGCGCCATCACCCGCACCGTCTCCGGCCCCTGCACCGTCCCCGGCGCCATCGCCCGCACCGTCACCGGCACCTGCACCATCACCTGCGCCATCGCCGGCCCCGGTACAGACGCTGCAGGGCAGCTATCGCGGCTTTGCCAGCGTGCTCAGTGCTGACGGCCGTGTGCGCATGCCGGCCACCGCGCAACTGGCCTTTGATGCCGCCGCCGGCACGGTCAGCGCCCAGCTCAGCCCGCTGCAGTGGGAAGGGGCCAGCTGGGAGCTGGACGCTGCCGATGGCAGCTATGTAGCCGACAATGACTTTGCCGGCAGCAACATCAGCAATGACCCCGACAACCCGAATCGCCTGCAAGGGGCCACGGATCCGGGCCTGCTGTGTGACTGCAATTACCTGACCTGGGGCAGCTGGAATGCCAGCATCGATGCCAATGGCACCACCTACGGGCCGGACCGCGGCTACTGGATCGCCGGCAAGCTCAGTGATGCTGCCCAGCTGCCGGTCAGCGGGGTGGCCAGTTATGCCGGCACGGCGCTGGGCATGGTCAACGACGCCGGGGTGATCAGCGAAGGGGTCAGCGGCCAGTTCACCGCCACGGTGGATTTCGGCAGCGGGCTGGGCAGCCTGCAGATCAGCAACTTTGCCGGCCGCAGCTTTGGCGACAGCAACCTGGACATCAACAGCGGCAGCATGCTGGCCTGGGGCTTCGGCGGCCAGCTCAGTGATGGCGCCGACCTGGGCGGGCAGTACCAGGCCGGTTTTGCCAGTGATGGCAGTGATCCGGCCGCCGCGATCATCGGCACCTTCAGCGCCGAGGACTTCAACGCTGACTGGTCGGCCAGCGGCATCATCGGTGGCACCCGGTCCGGGCCCAATCCGTGAGCCGTGCTCGGGCAGGGCGCAAGCTGCGCTTTGTCGGCAGCGGCCTGTTGCTGCTGGCGCTGACCCTGCTGCTGACGGTGCTGTTCCAGCCCGGCCTGCAGCGGCTGTCTGCCCTGCTGTATGACGGCTGGCAACGGGCCCAGCCACGGCAGGCCACGCTGGAGCCCGGGGTGGCCGTGGTGGACATCGATGAAGCCTCGCTGGCCCGGCTCGGGCAGTGGCCCTGGCCGCGTGACCAGGTGGCGGCGCTGGTCGATGCCATCGGCGCCAACGGCGCGGCGGTGATTGCCTTCGACATGGCCTTTACCGAGCCGGACCGGACTTCGTTGCTGGCCCAGGCCCCGCGGCTGCAGGCCCGTGGCATTGCCATCAACCCAGGCCTGGCCCCGGAGTTGCTGGACAACGACCGTGCCTTTGCCGCCGCCATTGCCCGCCACCCGGTGGTGATGGGGGTGGCGCTGAGCAACGAGCTGTCCAGCCCGCTGGCCGCACCGCTGGCCGGGATTGCCCATGCCGGCAGCGACCCGCGCAGCTACCTGCCGAACCACCAGGGCGGGCTGGACAACCTGCCCGTGCTCAGCGCCGCGGCCAGCGGCATCGGCAGCTTTTCCTTCCCGCCGGCAGCGGACAACGTGATCCGCCAGATGCCCTTGCTGGCCCAGGCCGGTGGCGCGCTGTACCCGGGGCTGGCGGTGGAGGCGCTGCGGGTGGCCCAGGGGGTACCCGGTTTGCAGCTGCGCAGCAGTGATGCCAGCGGCGAACAGGCCGCTGGCGCGCCCGGCCTGCTCGGCCTGCGGGTCGGCCTGCTGGAACTGCCCAGCCAGGCCGATGCCAGCGTGCGCATCCATTATTCGGGCATGCCGCACATGCCGGTGATCCCGGCCTGGCAGCTGCTGGGCGGTGACCCGGCTGCCGTGGCTGCAGCGGCCACCGCGCTGGAAGGGCGGGTGGTGTTGGTCGGCACCTCGGCCATTGGCCTGCGTGACATCGTCGCCACCCCGCTGGCCGCAGCCGTGCCCGGGGTCAATGTGCATGCCGAGTTGGTCGACCAGGCCCTCAACGGCCAGTATCTGCTTCGGCCGGACTGGGCACGCGGGGCCGAAGTACTGCTGTCCCTGCTGGCCGGCGTGCTGTTGCTGCTGGCCATGCTGCCGGCGCGCGCGTTGCCGGCCAGCCTGGCCTTCGTGCTGCTCTCGGCCACGCTGCTTGGCGCCAGCTGGTGGGGCTATGCCCATTGGCAGTGGCTGCTGGACCCGCTGCCGGCGCTGCTCTGCCTGCTGGTGGTGTTCATCGGCATGATGCCGCTGCTGCTGTTTGCCGGGAACCGGGAGAAGCGCCAGGTGCGCGAGGCGTTCGGCCGTTACCTGGCCCCGGCCCTGGTGCAGCGCCTGGCCGAGGATCCGGCGGCGTTGCGGCTGGGCGGGGAGAGCCGGCTGATCAGCGTGCTGTTTTCCGATATCCGGGGGTTCACCGGGCTTTCCGAAACCCTCGCCCCCGACGCCCTGACCGCCTTGCTCAATGACCTGCTCACGCCGATGACCGAGGTCCTGCTGGCGCATGAGGCCACCATCGACAAGTACATCGGTGACGCGGTCATGGCCTTCTGGAATGCGCCGCTGGACATCGATGCCCACCCGCGCAAGGCCTGCCTGGGGGCGTTGGGGATGCAGGCGGCGGTGCAGGCGATCAACCAGCGAAGCCAGCGCGAGCTTGCCGTGGGCATTGGTATCCACACCGGCCTGGCCTGTGTCGGCAACCTCGGCTCGACCCAGCGCTTTTCCTATTCGGCCATCGGCGATACGGTCAACCTGGCCGCGCGGGTGGAAGGGCTGACCAAACAGTACGCGGTCGGCATCCTGCTCACCGATGCCGTGCAGGCCAAGGTGCCGGAGCTGGCCACCCTGATGCTGGACCGGGTGCAGGTGGTCGGGCGCAGCGAGCCGGTGGGGCTGCATGTGTTGCTGGGCGATGCCACGTTGGCGGCCTCGGCCGAATTTGGCGCCTGGCAGCGGCGCCACGATGCGCTCATCCAGTGCTACCTGCAGGGGCAGTTTGAGCAGGCGGCGGCCTTGCTGGAGCAGCTGGCCCCGCAGGCCTGGCCTGGTATGGCCGGTTTCTATGCCGTTTTACGCCAGCGCTTAGTAGAGTTGGCGCAGCTGCCTGCCGGGCAGTGGCAGGGTGTTTTCGTGGCCAGCAGCAAGTAATTGCCGCCAGGCTGTCTGCAGCGTTGTCAGGAGTGTCATGGGTATTTACGCCGCACTGGGACTGTTCGCTTTGCTGGTGGCCGCGCACGCGGTGGCCGATTACCCGCTGCAGGGGGAATTCCTGGCCCGGGCCAAGAACCGCTTCAACCCGGTTCCCGGTGTGCCCTGGTACCAGGCCCTGGGCGCGCATGCGGTCATCCATGGCGGCATGGTCGGGTTGATCACCGGCAGCCTGCTGCTGGGCCTGCTCGAGGCCCTGGTGCATTTCGTCATCGATGACTGCAAGTGCGCGCGTCGGATCGGCTTCAATACCGACCAGGCGCTGCATGTGGGTTGCAAGGCGCTGTGGGTGCTGTTGCTGGCCAGTGGCCTGACCGGCAACTGGTGAGCGGCAGCGGCGCCGGGGAAGTCAGTCCCGGCCCTGGCGCCAGGCGTGCAGGCCTTCCAGCCCGCCGTGCTGCTCCAGCCAGCGGCAGGCGTAGTCATAGCCGGCCCGCTCCTGGGCATCGCCCATCTTCCACGCGGTCAGGCCCATGCCGGGCACGGTCGGCGGCTCGATCAGCAGGTCACCGCTGCGGCGGCTGGCCTGCAGGCTGTTGTTGGAGGAAATCTGCATCGAACGGGCCACGGTCTGGCCAATGCGCGGGAAATCACCATGGCCGCGGCCACCGCGCAGCATCTGCCACAGCTGGCGCAGGGGCGAGGGCAGCTGGGCATAGGCAGACTTGACCTGCCAGCGCTCGCCCGGCGAGAGCATGAACACCAGGTTGGGGCCGGGTTTGATCGCGTGCATCACCGAGGCCGGGACGTTGTCTATCAGCCCCCCGTCAACCAGCACATCGCCGTGCTGGTTGATCCACGGCGGCAGGGCCACCGGGATCGAGGCCGACATCCGCATCGCCTCCCAGCACGGGCCGCTGCGCAGGATCTCGCGCTGGTTGGTGCTCAGGTTGGCGGCCACCACGTAGCAGTTCAGCTCCAGGTCTTCCAGGCGCTGGTTGCCGTAGCGCTCGTGCAGGCTGGCATCGACATGGCGCTGGTCCAGCAGGCCGTAGACCGGCGGGGTGTAGTGGCCGAAGGCCTTCTTTTCCAGGAAGAAATAGTTGTAGGCCTGCATCATCTGGCGCGGATCCTCGCCGGCGGCGCAGGCCATTGCCACACTGGAGCCAATCGAGGTGCCGCCGACGATATCCAGCTCCAGCCCGGCATCGAACAAGGCCCGCAGGGCACCGATATGACCGGCGCCCAGCGCGCCGCCACCGCCGAACACCGCGCCCAGGCCGCGCCCGGTGAGCAGGCGGGCCACCCGCTGCAGGTGGCCGGGGTGGCCGAGTACGACATGGTGGTGCAGGTGGGCCGGGCGCAGCTGCAGCCAGCGGTCGGTGTGGGCGATGGCCTGATGGGCGCCGTCGCGCCAGAGCAGCAGGCCGATGTGGCGCGGGCGGAAGCGTCCGATCATGTCGGCTTCCAGGGCAGCCAGCGGCACGGCCTGCGGGTGTTGGCTGGCCTGGGCCAGCTGGCCGACCAGCAGCAGTTGGTCACAGTGGCGCAGGGCGGCATGGTCCCAGGCCGGGTTGCCCTGGCCAGTGACCACCAGCAGGCGGCCGGCCTGGTGTTCCTGCTCGGCCATCCAGTCCGACAGCGCATGGGCATCGGCCGGGTCCAGCCCGGGCGGCAGGTCGCTGCTGCCCAGGATCCGGCAGGTGCCGGCTTCCTGTTGCAGGGCCAGGGCCAGGTCATGCACCAGGCCGGGAGGAAGCGGGCTTTCCCCGGCCGGGCATAGACCAATGGTGTTGGGCACGCGCGGCGGCAGCACCGGGGCGCCGGTGGTGGCGCTGGCCAGACGGCGGCCGAAGGTGCGCAGGATCGACTGCACCAGCTGCGGCTGCATCGCACTGACCTGCTCGAACTCGGTCCGGCCCAGACGCAGCAGCTGGCTGTCACGGCTGGCCACCACATCGGCGGTGCGCTGGGTATCGGCGAAGAAGGCAATCTCCCCCACCGGTTCGCCACTGCCGATCTCGGCCACCAGCAGGTGGCCGTCACGCAGCACGTCCAGCCGGCCGCGCAGCACGTAGTACAGGCAGTCGGCCTCATCGCCCTGGTGCACCACATGCTCGCCCTTGCGCACGCTCACCAGCTGCATTTGTTCGCGCAGCAGGGCGCGGTCCTCGGCCGACAGGCTGGCAAACAGCGGCACCAGGGCCAGGGGGTCTTGGTTGCTGTCGCTGTTGCTGTGCATGCAGGAAGTGGCCTGTCAGGGAATGTGCGGGGCTGTGCCGGCGGTGGCATGGTGCGATGCCGGTCACAGCCTGAGGATTGTCGGCCACCGCTGGTTCGCTCTCAAGCCGGGCGCAGCGTCAGGCCAGCAGGGTGGCGTTGGAAGTGCATCGTTTATCCTTGCCCGATCATTGTTTGTTGCACCGCCATGGTTGTCCGGACTGGGTGGGCACCCGCCGCAGGACCCTGGATCATGACCACTGCCAACCGCGCCTATACCGATTCGCTCCGTCTGTCCGTTGCCCCGATGCTGGACTGGACCGATCGTCATTGCCGTTATTTCCACCGCATCCTGGCCCCGGGCGCACGGCTGTACAGCGAGATGATGCATGCCAATGCCATCCTGCACGGCGACCGCGAACGCCACCTCGGGCACGATGCCAGTGACAATCCGGTGGCGCTGCAGCTGGGCGGCAGTGATCCGGCCCTGCTCGCGCAGGCCGCGCGGGTGGCCGCCGACTGGGGCTATGACGAGATCAACCTCAACTGCGGCTGCCCGTCTGACCGGGTGCAGGCCGGGCGCTTCGGTGCCTGCCTGATGCGCGAACCGGCGCTGGTGGCCGACTGCGTGGCGGCGATGGTGGCCGCGGTGGATGTCCCGGTCACGGTGAAGTGCCGCCTCGGGGTGGACGAGGACAATGACTACGACCAGTTTGCCGCCTTCGTCGATACCCAGGTGGCCGCCGGTGCGGACATGGTCATCGTGCATGCCCGCAATGCCTGGCTCAAAGGTCTGTCGCCGAAGGAAAACCGTGAGATCCCGCCGCTCAAGTACGACTGGGCCTACCGCCTGAAGGCCGAACGTCCGCAGCTGCCGGTGGTGCTCAACGGCGGCATTGCCAGCCTGGAGGCGGTGCAGGCGCACCTGCAGCAGGTGGATGGAGTGATGCTGGGCCGGGTGGCCTATCACGATCCCTACGTGCTGCATCGGGTCGAGGCGGCGCACACCGGCATGGCCGTGCGCAGCCGCACCGAGCTGCTGCGGCAGATGCAGCCGTATGTGGAAGGCTGGTTGCAGCGCGGTCTGGCCTTGAAGCACATCAGCAAGCACCTGCTTGGCCTGTATGCCGGCCAGCCCGGCGGGCGGGCCTTCCGCCAGGTGCTCAGTGAAGGGGCGCACCGTCCCGGGGCTGGCTGGGAGTTGATCGATGCCGCCATCGCGGCTACCGGTGAAGGCCGCGAGGCCGGGCAGGAGTCGCTCGTTCAGCTTCCGTGAGGCCGTATTCAGCTCTGCCTGCTACAGTGTTCATGGAACTGAACCAGCCGCCCGGACGGGGCTGAAAAGTTCAGATCGGATTCACTGCATCACGCCAAGAATCGGCCAGGATTGCTCCCGCAAAGTACGGTAAACCAACGGGTTTGCGCGGCATTTTTGAACGATTGACCGTAGTTCGCTAGGATTTCGACCATGTGCTCTGGCCTCACCCATCGTCCGCTGTCCATTCTTGCCCTGGGGGCGGCGCTGTCCTTCTCCGGGCTGGTGGCGGCGCAGCAGATGCCGCGGCCGTCCGCAGACCGTGAGGTCCGTGGCGGGCATGACCGTTCGTTGTCCGATGCCGTGCGGCATGTGCAGCGCACGACCGGTGGCCGGATTCTTGGTGCCGAGCGTGTGCCGTACGACGGCCGCGATATCAACCGTGTCAAGTACATGGATGATCGTGGCCGGGTGCGTTACATGGATGCACCGGTGAATAATCCACGGGTCGACCCCACGCCTGTTCCGCGACACGACAATCACCGATGATTGCGCACAGTGGCGCGGTAAGGACAGGCCAACATCTGCCGGTGTCAACGACCGGCCCACAGTTCTAGGGAGAGTTCATGCGTATCCTTCTGGTCGAAGACGAAGCCCCGCTGCGGGAAACCCTGGCCGCACGCCTGAAGCGTGAAGGCTTTGCGGTCGATGCCGCGCAGGATGGTGAGGAAGGCCTGTACATGGGTCGCGAAGTGCCGTTCGACGTCGGCATCATTGACCTGGGCCTGCCCAAGATGTCGGGCATGGAGCTGATCAAGGCCCTGCGCGATGAAGGCAAGAAGTTCCCGATCCTGATCCTGACCGCGCGTTCCAGCTGGCAGGACAAGGTCGAGGGCCTGAAGCAGGGCGCCGATGACTACCTGGTCAAGCCGTTCCACGTCGAGGAACTGCTGGCCCGCGTCAACGCCCTGTTGCGCCGCGCCGCGGGCTGGTCCAAGCCGACCCTGGAGTGTGGTCCGGTTGCCCTGGACCTGGCCGCACAGACGGTCAGTGTTTCCGGCAGCAATGTCGATCTCACCAGCTACGAGTACAAGGTGCTGGAATACCTGATGATGCATGCCGGTGAGCTGGTCTCCAAGGCCGACCTGACCGAGCACATCTACCAGCAGGATTTCGACCGCGACTCCAACGTGCTGGAAGTGTTCATCGGCCGCCTGCGCAAAAAGCTGGACGCTGACGGCGAACTGAAGCCGATCGAAACCGTGCGCGGTCGTGGTTACCGCTTCGCGATTCCGCGCAACGAAGGTTGATTGATTCCTGGAGGCAGCCGCGTGGCGGGCAAGGTGGGATTGTTTGACCGCTGGCGGCTGCGTTCCCTGCAGGCACGGCAGATGCTGGCCGCGGCCGCCGGCCTGGTGGCCTTCCTGGCCCTGGCCGGTTATGCCCTGAATGCGGCATTCGCCGACACCGCGCGCAACAACCTGCGCGAGCGGTTGAAGAACTACGCCACCTCCTATGCGGCCGGGATCGACTTCACCCGCGACCGCTCGCTGTACATCCGTGAGCAGCCACCGGATCCACGCTTCGACGTGCCCGGCAGTGGCCTGTACCTGGAAGTGGTGATGCCCGACGGCCAGGGCAACTCGATGTCGGCCGAAGGGCCGCTGCTGCCGGACAACCAGGGTCGCCTGCTGGCACCACGGCAGGAAGTGTTCGAAGGGCCGCTGGAAATGATCCAGATCGACGGCAGCCAAGGCCAGGTTTACCGCTATGGCCTGGGCTTGGTCTGGGGCGGCGATGGGGACCCTGCCAGTGAATTTCCCTACACCATCTATGTGATGGAAGACTCGCGCGCGCTGGGCGCACAGCTGCGCCTGTTCCGCGGTGCGCTGTGGTTCTACCTGGGCGGTGCCGGCATCATCCTGCTGCTGCTGCAGACCCTGGTGCTGCGCTGGAGCCTGCGCCCGATGCGCCACGTGATCAACGAGCTGACCCATGTGCAGCGTGGTGAGTCCGAGCGCATGAGCGATGACCACCCGCGTGAGCTGGAGCCGCTGACCACCAGCATCAATGCGTTGATCGAGTCCGAGCGCGCGCACCTTGAGCGCCAGCGCAACACCCTGGCCGACCTGGCACACAGCCTGAAGACGCCACTGGCGGTGCTGCGCACCGAGCTGGACAGCGGCCAGGACGAGACGACCCTGCGCGAGGAGCTGGACGTGCAGCTGCGGCGCATGGGCAACCTGGTGTCCTACCAGCTGGCGCGGGCCGCTTCCGGTGGCCACAAGCTGTTTTCCGCTGCTGTGCCGATCGAATCCACCGCCGAGGAAATCGTCGGTGGGCTGGAGAAGGTGTATGCGGCAAAGGGCGTGCTGTGCGAGTTCGAGGTCGACGAGAAGGCCTGTTTCCACGGTGAGGCTGGCGACCTGCAGGAACTGCTCGGCAACCTGCTCGAAAATGCCTTCAAGTGGGCCCGCTCGCGGGTACTGCTGACCGCCCGTCCGCACTTGGATGGCAACCGCCGCAGCGGCCTGCTGCTGGTGGTCGAGGATGATGGCCCGGGCATTGCGCCGGATGACATTGCCAAGGTGCTGCAGCGTGGCGTGCGTGGCGATGAGCGGGTGCAGGGGCACGGCATCGGCCTGTCCATCGTGCAGGACCTGATCAAGGATTACCGTGGCGAACTGCAGGTCAGCCGCAGCGAGGAAATGGGCGGTGCCCGTTTTGAAGTGACCCTGCCGCCGGGCCTGTAAGGCTCAATCAGGTGATGGTTCCTGGCCGGCGTTGCCGGCCATCGGCGATGGGCCGTAGTAGCGCTGCAGGTGGGCGGCCACCGCCGGCATCGCGGCGCTGAGCAGGTGCGGGGCGGAGAAATGGTATTCGCTGGCCACGGCGAAGAACTCTTCCGGCGCCTCGGCTGCGTAGGGGTCGATCAGGGTCTGTCCGCCGCTGTCGACCAAGGCACAGAACTGGTCATAGGCCTGCTGGAAATCGATGGCCCATTGCCGTTGCCATGCCCTGTGCAGCGGCGGGGTGCCGTCCAGCGCGCCGTCGAGCAGGTCGATCTTGTGCGCCATCTCGTGCACGGCCACACAGAAGCCGGCATTGGCGTCGTCCAGGTCGGCCAGCACATCGGCCCAGGACAGGATCAACGGGCCGTCCTGCCAGGCTTCGCCAATCAGCTCGTCTTCCCAGAGGTGCTGTACTCCTGCCGCATCGACATGGCTGCGCTGGACCCGGAAGGCATCGGGGTAGACCAGCAGCTGTGACCAGCCGTGCAGGCCATCGCGGCCGAGCCGGGCCAGCGGCAGGCAGCACAGGGCGGCCAGCAGGGCGCGGTCCTCGTCAGCCAGTTCCAGCCCGGCCAGCGGGGTGATGGTTTTTTCGTTCAGGAAACAGGCGGCCAGTTGACGCAGCTGCAGGCTGCGCGTTTGATCCAGGCCGGCCAGCAATTGGCTGCGCCGGCACAGGCGTTGCCAGCGGGGCATGTCGATCGGAGGTGGGGGTGCCGGCCGCAGCCAGCGCAGCAAACGCTGGATCAGCGGAACATTCCTGGCAGGAAGCTGTGCCAGCGCGGTGCGCGCATGCGTTGCATCAGGTCGTCCTCGCTGCCGCCGCCGCCGCTGGCTTCGCTGTGCCTGCTGCCATCGCGCGGTGCATGGGCGCTGGCGGTATCAACGCGCGCCGGAGCACGTGCCGGCGTATTGATGGCCTTGTTCGGAGTGGCTTCCGAATACACGCAGGCGCCGCGCTGGGACTGGTTGAAGGCATCGTCAGCCCAGGCCACGCTGCTGGGGGCCAGTACAAGGATCAGGCAATGGGCAAAGCGGCGCATCGTCACGTCCAACGGTCGAGGGAGGACCGGCCCGGTCGATTCTAGCCTGCTTTTGTCTGTCAAATGGGAGAGGATGGGAGGCTTGCTGCTGGGTTGGCGCATAATTGCCGGTTTGAAGCCGGGGGTGGGTGTGGACGATCGACAGGTGCTGGCATTGCTGGCGGCCGGGCCGCTGCCCGCTGCGCAGCTGGCACGGGCACTGGGCCTGAGTGGGCAGGCCGTGGCCGCGCGCATGGCCGGGCTGCAGGCGGCCGGGGTGGCGCTGCAGCACGATGGCAGCCATTGGCAACTGCTGCAGCCGCCCGACCTGCATGATGTGCGCAGGATTGACCAGGCACTGCTGGCGCCGGTCCGTGCCAGCCTGGCCGGGCTGGAGGTACTGTGGCAGGTGGATTCGACCAACAGCGAGCTGCTGCGCCGCCCTGTGCCTGTCGAAGGCTACCAGGTGTTGTTGGCCGAGCAGCAGACTGCCGGGCGCGGCCGGCGCGGGCGCAGCTGGGTTTCGCCGCTGGCGCGGCATCTCTATCTGTCGCTGGCCTGTGGTTTCGAACAGGGAATTGCTGCGATGACCGGGCTCAGCCTGGCGGTCGGGGTGCTGGTGGCCGAGGCACTGCGTGATGCCGGGGTGGCCGGGGCGGGCCTGAAGTGGCCCAACGATGTGCTCATCAACGGGCAGAAGCTGGCCGGTATCCTGGTCGAGTCGCGGGGGCGGGCGCAGGGGCCGGCGCAGGCGGTGGTGGGTATCGGGCTGAATGTGCATGGCGGTGATGGCATCCAGACGGGTATCGACCAGCCGTGGACCGCGCTGGATGCGCATCAGCCAGCTCCGTTGCAGCGTGATGCGGTGGCGGCGTTGTTGCTCAATGCGCTGCTGCCGGGGCTGCAGCAATTCCAGCAGCACGGCCTGGCTGCCTTCAGTGCCCGTTTTGCCGCGGTGGACCTGCTGTGCGGGCGGGACATCTGGATCAATGAGAACGGCCAGCAACGCCCGGCCCGGGCCGTTGGCCTGGCCGCGGACGGTGCGTTGCGGGTGCTGGACCAGGCCGGCGAGCATTGTGTGCATGCCGGCGATGTCAGTGTGAGGAAGCAATGAGCCAGTGGCTGTTTGATCTGGGCAATACCCGGCTGAAATACGCCCCGTGCGACGGGCAGGGCGTCGGGCCGGTGGCGGTGTGGGCGCATCAGGACCAGCAACGGCCGCTGCCCGAACCGGCACAGCTGCCAGCGGGCAGCACGGCCTGGCTGGCCAGTGTGGCGGACCAGGCCTTGCGCGAGCAGCTGCGGCAACGCCTGCTGCAGCGTTTCGAGCGGGTCGAGCTGGCCAGCAGTTCGGCCCGTTGCGGCCGCCTGCGCAACGGCTATGCCGAGCCGGAAAGGCTCGGGGTGGACCGCTTCCTGGCCTTGCTGGCTTGTGCACAGTGGCAGCGCGACTGCCTGCTGGTGGGGGTTGGCACGGCGCTGACGGTGGATCTGCTGGCCGCCGATGGCCGCCACCATGGCGGAGTGATCGCGCCCTCACCGACTTCGATGCGTCAGGCCATCCACGTCAAGGCCCGACATCTGCCGGCCGAAGGCGGGAAGATGGTCGATTTTGCCGACAACACCCTTGATGCGCTGGCGGCCGGCAGCCTGGGGGCGGCGCTTGGTCTGGTCCAGCGCAGCCTGGGGCTGGCACGCGAACGCCTGGGGAGGCTGCCGCAACTGGTGGTGCATGGGGGCGGAGCGGGGCAATTGCTGCCGGCATTGCATGATGCCCGTCACGTTCCGGCCCTGGTGCTGGATGGCCTGGCAGCCTGGGCGCTGCACCAGCCGGCAGGCAGCAGGTAGCATTTGCCCATGCTGATTCGTGCCTTGATTGTTGTGCTGGCCATGTTCAATGCCGGCGTTGCCCTGTGGTGGTGGAGCCAGCCGGCGGTGGGCGATGCCCCGGTGCCGGCGATGAGCCCGCCCGATGGGGTGCCGGTGCTGCAGTTGCGTGCCGAAGTGGCCTTGCCGGAGAGTGCGGATGGCAACCCGCGCGCAGTGCAGGCGGCCGAGCCGGCAGCCCCGGCGTCCCCCTCTTTGGCCCTTGCCGCACCGCCCAAGCCAGCGCCGGCCGAACCGATGGCCACGGCGGTGGCCAGCCCGGATTCGCAAGCAATGCCGGTGGTGGCCGAGCCAGCAGCGGTCTGCGTCAGCCTTGGCGCCTTTGCCGACCAGGCCGCGCTGGAGGCCGCACGGCAACGTGCCGGCAGCGTGCTGGCCAGCAGCCGGGTGCGCGAGCTGGCCAGTGGTGCCGGGGTCAGCTACCGGGTGATGCTGCCGCCGGCGGAAAACCGCGAGGCCGCGCAGGCCACGGTGAAGCAGATAGTGGCGGCCGGTATCAGTGACTATTTCATCATCGGCCAGGGTGAACTGGCCAATGCTGTGGCTCTGGGCCAGTTCCGCAACCGCGACGGTGCACAGCGGCGGCTGGAGCAGCTGCAGGACGCCGGTTTCCCGGCCCGCATTGTTCCCTCCGAGCCCTCTGCCTCACGTTGGTGGCTTGATGCCCGCCTGGCCGCAGGCCAGAGCGCGGTGCAGGCCCGTCAGGCCAGTGGCGCCGAGCGCGTACAGTCGCTGGACTGTGGCGTTCTGCGTTAAACTACGCAGCCAAAGCCGCTTTAGCTCAGTTGGTAGAGCAACTGTCTTGTAAACAGTAGGTCATCCGTTCGATTCGGATAAGCGGCACCAGCATCAAACAGCTCAAACCCTTGCAGTCAAAGGGTTGCACAGAAAAGGCCAGCCCCTTCGGGCTGGCCTTTTTGCAGTGGCAGCCAAAGCAATGATTCGGTGGCTGTGCCCTGGCCGGTTGCGGTTTCAGTGCTGCTGGGTGTAGCGGTAGGACAGCAGCGAGCGCACCAGGAAGGTCAGCTGATCGGCATCGCGGGCATCCACGCGCATCACCGGCAGGCGGAAGCCGGCGGCGTACAGTGCCTGGCGGAATTGCGGTACCAGCACATCGCCGTGCTGGTCCGTGCGGGTGATGCCCACGGCCAGGCTGGCCTGCGGGGCAATGCGCGAGAACTCCTGCAGCAGCTCGATGGTGGTTTCCAGCGGGTACTGCGAGCCGGCACTGACCAGGACAATTACCCCCAGCGCGCCTTCACTGACCATCGGTCACATGAAGTCCAGCAGCGCTGGCCGGGCACGCCATGGACATGCAGCAGCTCGCCGTCGTCCAGCTCGATGGAGCTGTAATCCAGGGCAACGGTGGTTTCGAACTTGTCGGCTTGTGCGTTCTCGCTCAGCGGCATTTCGGTGCTGACCGGTTCGATGTCGGAGATTGCACGCACGGCGGTGGTCTTGCCCGCGCCCATGCCTCCGACGAACACCAGCTTGTTGGCAGGCAGGTTCATGTTCATGCGTGTGCCTGTGGCCCGGACTGGAACAGGGTCAGGCCGAAGCGGCGGGCCACCCAGGAAAAGAAACGCGAGTGCTGCCCGCTGCCGGCCGGCTTGGCCCGGGCGGGCGGGATGGCCGCCTGCTGCTGGCCCAGGCCACCGGCGGTGGCCGCGGCGAGCAGGGCATTGACGCTGGCCGGGCTGAGCATGCAGGTGGTGGCCAGGGCAGCCGGCGAGCAGGGTTGGGCGTGGAGCAGGGCGATGGCCATCAGCCAGTTGCCGGGAACCAGCTGGCTGTCCAGGTCGGGCCAGTGGCGCAGTTGCACCGGCTCGCTGATGTCGGTGGCCGGCAGCAGCTGCGGGCGCAGGCGGGCGACGGCAAAGAACAGCGATTCCAGCGACTGCCGTTGCGGCAGGCGGTAGGTGTATTGGTGCTGGAAATCCTCGCGCTTGATGATGTCGGCCGACCAGGTACTGTCATCGAGCTGCTCGATCAGTTCCTTAAGGCACAGCTGGGCCGGCAGGGCAATGCTGCCGTTGCTGGTGCCAAGCACCAGCATCAGGGCGCCGCGATGCAGTTTGTGCAGCTGGTTTGCCGGCAGTTGGTCACTGCTGGCCAGCTGCAGCAGCAGTGGCACACCGGTGGGTGCCAGCGGGTCCTGCCGGGCAAGGGTGAGCAGGCGCGTGAGCTTGTCATTGAGCTGGGCGGCCGTGGCGCCATGGTCCAGCTGGTTGTTGATGCGGGTGTGGGCCAGGGGCCAAGACAGCCGGCAATCCAGGCAAGGTCGTGCGGGGGGCAAAACCTGCCAGTGCCCTGGCGTGTTGCGCTGCCGCAGGAGCTGGCGGTCCGCTCTGGCTAGACTGGCCGGCTTTGGAATGCAGCAGGTATATCCAATGGCAGGCAATCAGGCGGTTTCGTTGATCGGGGTTCCCACCGATGTAGGGGCAGGGCACCGCGGGGCCCGGCTCGGGCCTGAAGCCTTGCGCATTGCCGGTTTGCCTGAGGCGCTGGCGGCGCGCGGGGTGGACGTGCGTGACTGCGGCAACCTGGCCGGGCCGGTCAACCCGTGGCAGGGGCCGGTGGATGGCTACCGCCACCTGGACGAGGTGGTGGCGTGGAACCGTCTGCTGATGCAGGCCACCCGTGCCGAACTCGATGCCGGGCGCTTGCCGGTGATGCTGGGTGGCGACCACTGCCTTGGTGTTGGCTCGATCACCGCCGTGGCCGATTGGTGCCGTGCCCAGGGCAAGACCCTGCGTGTGCTGTGGCTGGATGCCCATGCCGACTTCAACACCAGCGCGGTGACGCCCTCGGGCAATGTGCACGGCATGCCGGTGGCCTGCCTGTGCGGGCTGGGCCCGGATGGGCTGACCACGATGGGCCAGCACAGCCCGGTACTGCTGGCCGAGCAGATCCGCCAGATCGGCATCCGTTCGGTGGACCCGGAAGAAAAGCGCCTGATCAAGCAGCACCAGGTGGATGTGTATGACATGCGCTACATCGACGAGAATGGCATGAAGCGCACGATGCAGGCCGCGCTGGCCGGCATTGATGCCAATACCCACCTGCATGTCAGCTTCGACGTGGACTTCCTTGATCCCAGCATTGCCCCGGGCGTGGGCACCACCGTCATGGGTGGGGTGAACTACCGCGAAGCACAGCTGGTGATGGAGATGATTGCCGATACCGGCTTGATGGGCTCGCTGGACATCGTTGAGCTCAACCCCCTGCTGGACCACCACAACCGCACCGCGGAGCTGGCGGTGGACCTGGTGGAGAGCCTGTTCGGCAAATCCACCCTGATGCGGGATTGATGTCTACGCGGTGTTGATTCACATCGGCTGAACGCGGCAGTGGACAGATTGCAGTGTCGGCGGGGAAGCCCATGGGACGGCCCCACCACATATTCCACTGCGGAGATGACGATGAAGCGTGTACTGATCCTGCTTGCCCTGGCCCTTTTCTCGACCACTGCGCTGACCGCCTGCAACACCATGGCGGGTGCGGGCAAGGACATCCAGAAGGCTGGTGACAAGATCGAAGACAAGGCCCAGGACTGCAAGGACGGCCGCTGCTGAGCCCCGATGGGCAACGCGGGCCACCTCTCCCACTTCCCTGTTCAAGGAGCCGATTGATGAAGCGCACAGTGATGACAATGGCAGTAACGCTGTTCTCCCTGGTCCTGCTGGCCGGTTGCAACACCATGGCCGGTGCCGGCAAGGACATCCAGAAGGCCGGTGACAAGATCGAGGATGCTGCCAAGCGCTGAGTGCGCTTGCTGCTCAGGGGGAGGGCCGGCCTTGGTGCCGGCCTTTTTCATGCCCGACCACGCGTGTTCGGGTGTCCTTCAGGGTGTTGAGGCCGGGCTTTATGAATGTTTGACCCTTTGCTTATGCCCCCATGGCCAAGCTGGTGGTGCGGCAATCGGCCGCCTTGATGAGGGAGTCATACAGCATGAACAAGGACATCATTGCCGGCAAGTGGACCCAGATGAAGGGCAAGCTGAAGGAGAAGTGGGGCGATCTGACCGACGACGATTTTGATGTGGCCGAAGGCAATGCCGAGTACCTTTCCGGCAAATTGCAGGAGCGCTACGGCTGGGCCAAGGACCGGGCCGACAAGGAAATCCAGGATTTCAGCGCCCGCTGGGAGCGCGACAACCACTAAGCCAGCCACGATGGCCCATGGGGCTGCCCCGGCAGGGGCAGCTCCCGGAGCGTGGGGTTACACTGACGGGGTCGAAAACCAGCAAGACAGTCCATGACCACGCGCGTTCTGACCGGTATCACCCCCTCCGGTACCCCCCACCTGGGCAATTACGTCGGCGCCATCCGCCCGGCGATCACGGCCAGCAAGGCCGAAGGCATCGAGAGTTTCTTTTTCCTGGCTGACCTGCACAGCCTGATCAAGGACCAGCAGCCTGAGCGTACCCAGCGTTCGACCCTGGAAATTGCCGCCAGCTGGCTGGCCTGCGGCCTGGATGCCGAACAGGTCTGGTTCTACCGCCAGAGCGACATTCCTGAAACCACCGAGCTGATGTGGCTGCTGACCTGTGTGGCCGGCAAGGGCATCCTCAACCGCGCGCATGCCTACAAGGCGGCAGTGGACAAGAACCGCGCCGAGGACCAGGACGACGATGCCGGGGTCACCGCCGGGTTGTTCATGTACCCGGTGCTGATGGCCGCCGACATCCTGATCTTCAACGCCAACAAGGTGCCGGTGGGCCGTGACCAGGTCCAGCACATCGAGATGGCGCGTGACTTTGGCCAGCGCTTCAACCATGTCTACGGCGAAGAGTTCTTCACCCTGCCCGAGGCGGCGGTGGATGACAGCGTTGCCACCCTGGCCGGCCTGGATGGCCGCAAGATGAGCAAGAGCTACCACAACACCATCCCGCTGTTCTCCAGCCGGGAGGAGTTGAAGAAGCTGATCGCACAGATTGTCACCGACTCGCGCGCGCCGGGTGAGCCCAAGGACACCGAGGGCTCGGCCCTGTTCCAGCTCTACCAGGCCTTTGCCAGTACCGAGCAGACGGCGGCCTTTGCCCAGGCCTTTGCCGACGGTATCGGCTGGGGCGATGCCAAGGCCCAGTTGCTGGATGTGGTGGATGGCCACCTGGCACCGATGCGCGAGCGCTACAACGCCCTGATGGCCGAGCCGGAAAAGATCGAAGCCCTGCTGCGCCGCCGTGGCGCGCAATTGCGCGAGCGGTTCGCCATCCCGTTGCTGCACCGTCTGCGCCATGCCGTGGGCCTGCGTGACCTGTCCAGCGTGGGCGACAAGCCCAAGGCCAAGGCGGCAACCAAGGCGGTGCTGCCGTTGTTCAAGCAGTACCGCGAAGCCGACGGCCAGTTCTATTTCAAGCTGCTCGATGGCGAGGGCAACCTGTTGCTGCAAAGTGCCGGTTACCCGGCCCCGCGTGATGCCGGCCAGCGCATCGCCGGGCTCAAGCAGGCTGCCGATGCCGCAGCCCTGGCCGGTGACGACCTGCAGCTGGAGGTGGCTGCCGAGGCCGTGCTTGAAGCGCTGGCGGCAATGCGCGAGGCTGTGCAGGACTGAATACCCCAGCGAAGGAGCAGCACCGATGGCGTGGTTGACGTTGTTGCTGTTCCTGCCGTGGTTTGTGGTGCTGGGTGGGCTGTACTGCTGGTTCCCGCGCCAGCCGCGCACGCCGCGTCGGTGGTGGACCGATGCGGCGTTGTTGTTGCTGGCCCTGGTGGTGAGCCTGCTGGCCATGCACTGGGGCCATGCCCAAGGCCGGGATGCCGCCGGCGCCGGGGCCATCTGGCGCCAGGTGCTGGCCGTGCTGTATGCCTACGGGGCCTTCCTGGCGGTACTTTGCCTGGGATTGTGGGCCCGCCGCCGCCGCTGCTGGTGAGGCGGGCGGGGATCATGAAGTGGAGGGGACCGATGACAGGAGTGTGGCCATGAGTGGGCAAATGCCGACCTTCAACGCGCAGGGCATCTTCTGCATTGATACCGAGCTGCAGCGGCCCGGATTTGATGCCGCCTGGCTGGTGATCGAGCAGGGGCGTGCGGCGTTCATTGATTGCGGCACCAGCCATGCCGTGCCGGCCATGTTGCAGGCGCTGGCCGATGCCGGGCTGGGCCCGGAGGCGGTGGACTGGCTGATCCTGACCCATGTCCATCTGGACCATGCCGGCGGTGCCGGTGCCCTGCTGGCCCACCTGCCCAATGCCACAGTGCTGGTGCACCCGCGTGGTGCGCCGCACCTGGTTGACCCGTCGCGGCTGGTGGCCGGGGCCACGGCGGTGTACGGCGAGGCTGAAATGCTGCGCAGCTACGGCCAGGTGCTGCCGATTGCGCAGGCGCGCATCCAGCTGCTGGACGATGGCATGGTGCTGTCGCTGGCCGGCCGTGAACTGTTGTGCATCGACACCCCCGGCCATGCCCGGCACCACCTGTGCGTGTTCGACCGGCGCAGCCGTAGCTGGTTCACCGGTGACACCTTCGGCATTTCCTACCGTGAGCTGGATGGCCCCAACGGCCACTTCATCATTCCCACCACCTCGCCGGTGCAGTTCGAGCCGGAGCCGCTCAAGCAGTCCATCGCGCGCCTGCTCGATCACGCGCCGCTGGCCATGCACCTGACCCACTACGGCAGCGTTGGCCAGGTGGACCGGCTGGGCCAGCAGTTGCTGGAACAGATTGACGCCATGGTGGTGATCGGCCGACAGGCGCAGGCCGCTGGCGAAAATGGGCTGGAGGACCGCTTGTTTGCGTCCCTGTCGGCTTATTATGCGCAACGTGCCGAACAGGCCGGGCTGGCCGCCGAGGCGGTATTGCGGGCCCTGGCCATCGATATCCGGCTCAATGCCCAGGGCCTGGTCTGCTGGCTGCAGCGCGGGCAGCGCTGAACGCATACGCGGGCGGCGACGCGGTGGGATCTTCAACCTGATGGATGGCGGCAGGGATGTCGCATGGCTGGCAAGGAGATGACGATGAAATCCAAAGTATTGGTGGGGATCCTGCTGCTGGCGCTGATGGCGGCCTGCATTGTTGCTGGTGGCCTGGGCTTCATGCTCTGGCAGCAGAGGCAGGTGGCCGCTGCCGCGCCGGTGCAGGACACCGTGGCCAGCGAGCCGGTGGCCGTCGAGCCCGAACCCGAGCCGGAAGCCGAACCCGAGCCGGAAGCCGAAGTGCTGGTGGTGGAGGAGCCGGCGCAACGCCCCGCCGGCCCGGCCTTTGTCTATGAATACCTGCCGGCCCACAGCAAGCAGATGCGCGCGGCCGAGGCGTTCAGCCGTGAGCTGGACGTGCTGCGCCGGCTTACCGAGGTCAATGCCCTGGAAGGGGTGCTGATGCTGCCCGGGCCGCTGCGCGTGCTGGCGGCCGAGTGCGAGGCGATCAATGCCTACTACGTGCCGGAGCGGCGCGAGATCGTGCTCTGCTACGAAATGGTCGATTACCTGGTCGAGCTGGGCATGCAGCTGTACACCGACGAGCAGGGCAACAGCGACAACACCCAGGCTGCCCGCTTCCTGCTGGCCAACCTGCGTTTCATGATGCTGCACGAGGTCGGCCATGCCCTGGTGGACCAGCTCGAGCTCAATGTCACCGGGCGCGAGGAGGATGCGGTGGACCAGCTGGCCACCACCTTGATGCTGACCCTGACCGACCCCAACGAGTCCGAGGCCGATGTGGCCAACAACCTGGACATGGCCGGGCGCTTCTTCCTGGCCAACACCAGTGGGGCAGGCTATGGCCTGGCCCATTACGCCGGCGAACATTCGCTGGGCGAGCAGCGCTATTTCAACCTGATGTGCATGCTGTACGGGGCCAACCCGGGGCGCTACCTGCGGGTGGTCACCTCCGGGCGGCTGCCGGAATCGCGCGCGCTGCGCTGCCCGGATGAAAGCAAGCGCATCACCCGTTCCTGGTCGCGTACCCTGGTGCCGCATTTCGCCCCGCGCTACCAGCGCAGCGAGGAGCAGGCCGCGCAGATCCACGCCGATGCCCAGGAGCGCCGGCGGCAGAACACAGCAGCCCCTTACCGGCAGTGATGGCCGGCCCGCGCTGGCGTTATCATCGACGGCTTTCCAGCCTGCGTGGCGGTGCCTGTCGTGAACCCGATGCACATGGTGTTGTTGTCCTCCTGCCTGTTTGTCGGTGGCCTGGCCCAGGCCGCCAATGACCTGCCGGGCGGTGGGATCGACCCGCAGGCACTGAACCGGCACGTGCAGGTGCTGGCCTCGGAGGAATTCGAGGGCCGCGCGCCGGCCTCGGCCGGCGAACAGCGCACGGTGGATTACCTGATCGAGCAGTTCAGCGCGGCCGGGCTGGAGCCGGGCGGCGATGACGGTGGCTGGGTCCAGCAGGTGCCGCTGGTGCGGGTCAGCACCCGTGGCACGCCGACGGCACAGCTGCACCTGGGCGGGCAGACACGCGAGCTGGTCAACGGCCAGGACATCACCCTGCAGAGCCTGCAGCCACGTGAGCAGGTCCGTCTGGACAACCTGCCGCTGGTGTTCGTCGGCCATGGCATCGACGCCCCCGAACGCGGCTGGAACGATTACAAGCAGCAGGACCTGCGCGGCAAGATCGCCCTGGTGCTGATCAACGATGCCGATTTCCGGGCCGAGCAGCCCGGCGCCTTCGATGGCCGCGCGGTGACCTATTACGGGCGCTGGACCTACAAGTACGAAGAGGCGGCGCGGCGCGGCGCGGCCGGGGTGCTGATCGTGCACGACACTGCCGCAGCGGCCTACCCCTGGGCCACCGTGCGTGCCTCGGGCACCTCGCCGTTGTTTGACATCCAGCGCCCGCATGCCGAGGCGATGGCGGCGCACACGCCGCTGCGCGGCTGGATCACCCCGGAGCTGGCGCAGGAGCTGTTCGCCGCCGCCGGGCAGGACTTCGACGACCTCGCGCAGCAGGCCATGCAGGCCGGCTTTGAGCCGGTGGAGCTGGCCGGGGTCGGTCTGTCGGCGCAGCTGGAGCTGGTGCACGAGCCGGTGCACAGCCGCAACGTGGTGGCCCGCCTGCGCGGCAGCAGCCATGCCGACGAGGCGGTGGTGATCTCGGCCCACTGGGACAGCTACGGCATCGGCCCGGCCGATGCCCAGGGGCGCACCATCCGTCCCGGTGCGGTGGACAACGCCACCGGCGTGGCCGCCGTGCTCGAGCTGGCGCGGGTGTTTGCCGCCGGCCCGGCGCCGCAGCGCAGCCTGTACTTTGTGGCCTTCACTGCCGAGGAAAAGGGCCTGCTCGGGGCCAGCTACTTCGCCAGCCACCCGCCGGTGGCGCTGGAAAAGCTGGCCGCGGTGCTCAACATCGAGATGTTCAGCCCCGACGGTGCTACCGCCGACATCGCCAGCTGGGGCCGTGGCCGGGTGTCGCTGGAGGCCGACCTGGCCGCAGCAGCCAAGGCCCGTGGCCGCTACTACAGCCCCGACCCGGACCTGGAAGCCGGCTTCTTCTACCGTGCCGACCATTTCGCCTTCGCCCGTCTGGGCGTGCCGGCGATCACCATCGGCGCCGGCCTGGATGCCCTGGACGGCGGGGTAACGGCAGGGCGGCAGCGGCGCCAGGCCTATTTCGCCAACTGCTACCACCAGGCCTGCGATGGTTGGGATGCCGGCTGGAACCCGGCCGGCCTGGCTGCCGACACCCTGCTGGTCTACGACCTGGGTTACCGCCTGGCCAACAGCCGGCTGTGGCCGCAGTGGGAGGACGGCTCGGAGTTTGCCGCCGCCCGCCAGGCCAGCCAGGCCCAGCGCAGCCCCTGAGCACCGCCCGTCTTTCTTTCCTGCCGCCACCTGCGACAGGCAGCCTTCCTGCGGCCCGTCGGCCGAGCCCTGCCGAGTAGTCCGTGATGTCCGTCCCTGTTGTTGCACCGGCCGCCCCGCGCGGCGGCCTTGTCCTGCTGGCCCTGTTGCTGGTGTACGTGGTCTGGGGCTCCACCTTCCTGGGTATCCGTTTTGCCCTGGAGGCCGGCATGCAGCCGTTGTCCATGGTGTCCGGCAGCCGCTTCGTGCTGGCCGGCAGCATCCTGTATGGCCTGCTGCGCTGGCGCGGCCTGCCGACACCGAGCCGGGCGCAGTGGCTGAACATGCTGGTGATGGGGCTGTGCCTGCTGTTCCTGGGCAACGGCATGGTGGTGCTGGCCCAGCGCGATGTTTCCTCTGGCCTGGCCGCAGTGGCAGTGGCCTCGGTGCCGCTGTGGATGGCCCTGTTCACCGTGATCCGCGGGCAGCGGGTCAGCCGCTTGGAATGGGTGGGCCTGGGCATCGGCTTTGCCGGCATCCTCTGGCTCAATGCTGGCTCCAGCCTGAGTGCCTCGCCGTTGGCCCTGGTGCTGCTGCTGATCGCGCCGCTGGGCTGGGCCTTCGGCTCGATCTGGTCACGCGGGCGCAACCTGCCATCGCCGTTCATGACCGCCGCCGGGCAGATGCTGTGCGGCGGGGTGCTGTTGATTGCCGCCGGCCTGGCCAGCGGTGAACGCTGGAACACACTGCCGCCGCCCTCCGGCCTGCTGGCGGTGAGTTACCTGTGCGTGTTCGGCTCGATCATTGCCTTCACCGCCTACGTCTGGCTGCTGCACAACGTGCGTCCGGTGCTGGCCGGCAGCTATGCCTACGTCAACCCGGTGATTGCCGTGGCCCTGGGCGCCAGCCTGGCTGGTGAGCGCTTTTCCCTCAATGAATTCGGTGCCATGGCGGTCATCCTGGCCGGCGTGGTGGTGATGACCCTGGCCCAGCGGAGCAAGCGATGAGCGGTTTGAATGAATCACGCAAGGGGTTGGCGGCGGCCGCCTTCGCGTTTGTCATCTGGGGCCTGTTCCCGCTGTACTGGCACCTGCTCAAGGCGGTGCCGTCGGACCAGATCATTGCCCACCGCATCGTCTGGAGCGCGGTGCTGCTGTGCCTGCTGCTGTGCCTGCGTGATGGCCTGGGCTGGCTGCGCAGCATCCTGGCCAGCCCGCGCACGTTCTGGCTGCTGGGCGCGGCCAGCGTGCTGATCGGCGCCAACTGGAGCCTGTACATCTGGGCGGTCAATGCCGGCCATGTGGTGGAAACCAGCCTGGGTTACTTCATCAACCCGCTGCTCAGCGTGCTGCTCGGTGTGCTGGTGCTGGGCGAACGCCTGCGCCGGCTGCAGTGGCTGGCCGTGGCCATCGCCGCGCTCGGGGTGGTGTGGCTGACCTGGCAGGCCGGGCGCGCGCCGTGGATTGCCATCGGGCTGTCGCTGACCTTCGGCTTCTATGGCCTGCTGCGCAAGTTGATCAAGGTCGAGCCGGTGGCCGGCATCGGCGTGGAAAGCCTGTTCATGCTGCTGCCGGCGCTGGGCTGGCTGCTGTGGGTGGAGGGCGGCCATGGCGGCGCCTTCTTCAGCGGTGGCTGGGGGGCCGGGGTGATGGCCCTGCTGGTGCTGGCCGGTGCGGTCAGCGCCGTGCCGTTGATCGCCTTTACCTACGGTGTGCAGCGGGTGCCGCTGTCCACCGTGGGCCTGCTGCAGTACATCGGCCCGACCCTGCAGTTCCTGTGCGGCCTGCTGTTTTTCCGCGAACCGTTCGGCATCGGCCAGCTGGTCGGCTTCGTCTGCATCTGGGCGGCCCTGCTGATCTTCGCTGCCGATGGCTGGCGGGCCAGCCGCCAGCGCTGAAAGCATTCCGCAGTGCCGGTGCCGGTGCAAGTACCGGCGCTGACAATGCTGGTGCTGGTGCGCAAGCAGGGCAGGCCCGCCCCAGTGGTGTGTGGTGCCCGGCGGCGGCTGGCCGATCCTGTATGAGCCGCATCGGTTGCAAGGGTGTTTGTTGCCGGCGAACGGCAAGTGGCAGCGCAACGGTTGCTGGCCGTGACCTTCTGCGCTGGTCAATGCCTGTTGGCGTTGGGCATCATCAGGCGCAGTCCAAGGGCTGCTGCCCGTCCTGTTGATCCTTTCCACTACCTGCCCCGGAGACCACATGCCCACCCTGGAAACCCTGCACCGCCACCTGCGCTGGATCGCCCTGGCGGCCATTGCCATCAGCCTGCTTACCTGGGCTGTGGACCTGGCCGGGCTGGTCTACAAGTGCCCGTATTGCCGCTCGCAACGCACCGTCATCGGCCTGCTCGGGCTGCTGCTGTTGTTGCCGTTGCCGGCGCTGGGCCACTGGGCGGTGCGCTGGCTGGCCACGGTGCTGGCTGTGTTTGGTGCCCAGGTGGCCAGCCGGCAGCATTTCGGCGGCTGGAGCAAGATCAGCGCCGGCGAGTTCGCCCTGGCCCAGAAATGGTGGATCGACCCCTTCCTGCTCTCCGGTGCCGCCCTGTTCCTGATCACCGGTCTGCTGCTGTTGCTGTGGTCGGCGCCGGCCAAGCGCTGAGCCGGCGGGAAGATCGACAAACAACAGCGGCCCGCATCACGGGCCGTTGTTGTTTTCCTGTTGTGAAGATTGAGGCGCGGGCTTAGGCCATGCTCTTGCTGCGCCTCGCCCTTTCCAGGTGCACCAGCAGCAACGAGATTGCGGCCGGGGTGACGCCGGGGATGCGCTGGGCCTGGCCGATGCTGGACGGGCTGACCTTCTGCAGCTTCTGCAGCACTTCGGCGGACAGGCCATTGACCCCGGCAAAGTCGAAGCTGGCCGGGATCGGGGTGGCTTCGTGGCGCTGCTGGCGGGCGATTTCCTCGCGCTGGCGGTCCAGGTAGCCGGCGTACTTGACGCTGATTTCCACCTGCTCGGCCACCTTGGGATCAGCCACGCCCGGGCCCAGGGTGGGCACCTGCATCAGCTTGGCGTAGTCCAGCTCCGGGCGTTTGATCAGGTCCAGTGCGCTGGTTTCGCGGCTCACGGCAACGCCGGTGGCGGCCGCCACTTCACGGCCCAGGGCATTGGCCGGGGTGGCCCACAGCCCGCGCAGGCGCTCGCTCTCGGCCGCCACCGCATCCTGCTTGGTGTTGAATGCGGCCCAGCGGGTGTCATCAACCAGGCCCAGCTCGCGCCCGGTGGGGGTCAGGCGCACGTCGGCGTTGTCCTCGCGCAGCTGCAGGCGGTACTCGGCGCGGCTGGTGAACATGCGGTACGGCTCGCTGGTGCCGTGGGTGATCAAATCATCCACCAGCACGCCCAGGTAGGCCTGGTCGCGGCGCGGGTACCAGCCTTCCAGGCCGCGGGTGTGGCGGGCGGCATTGATGCCGGCCAGCAGGCCCTGGGCACCGGCCTCTTCGTAACCGGTGGTGCCGTTGATCTGGCCGGCAAAGAACAACCCGCCGATCAGTTTGGTTTCCAGTGTGTGCTTCAGACCGCGCGGGTCGAAGAAGTCGTATTCGATGGCGTAGCCGGGGCGGGTGATGTGGGCGTTTTCCATGCCGGCGATGCTGCGCACCAGGGCCAGCTGGGCATCGAACGGCAGCGAGGTGGAAATGCCGTTGGGGTAGATCTCCACCACATCCAGGCCTTCGGGCTCGATGAAGATCTGGTGGCTGTCCTTCTCGGCAAAGCGCACCACCTTGTCCTCGATGGACGGGCAGTAACGCGGGCCGATGCCCTCGATCTGCCCGCTGTACAGCGGCGAGCGGTCCAGCGAGCCGCGGATGATGTCGTGGGTGTGCTGGCTGGTGTGGGTGATCCAGCAGCTGACTTGCTTGGGGTGATCGGCCGTGCTGCCCAGATACGACATCACCGGGCGCGGATCGTCGCCGGGCTGTTCGTCCATCACCGCATAATTGAGCGAACGGCCATCGATACGCGGCGGGGTGCCGGTCTTCAGGCGGTCGATCACGAACGGGCGCTCGCGCAGGCGCGCGGCCAGGGTGGTGGCCGGCGGGTCGCCCATGCGCCCGGCGGTGTACTGGGTCTGGCCGATGTGGATCTTGCCGGCCAGGAAGGTGCCGGCGGTCAGCACCACGGCGGGGGCATGGAAGCTCAGCCCGGTCTGGGTGATCGCGCCGCGCACGGCATCGCCGTCGATGATCAGGTCATCCACTGCGGCTTGGAAAACAGTGAGGTTTGCCTGTGACTCGACCATCTGGCGGATCGCCATGCGGTACAGGTTGCGGTCGGCCTGGCAGCGGGTGGCGCGCACGGCCGGGCCCTTGGA
>JBJEWP010000007.1:0-3082 GCA_051885115.1 Stenotrophomonas sp.
GGGTTGTGCCGCACATGCCGGCCATGCCCGCAGGCCAGTTCGGCCACCCAGTGCCCTTGATCATCCTGATGGAACCCGGTGATGGGGTGCTGCACCGTCATTGCACGTCTCGCTGTGCCTGACAGTCAACGCAGGAGCGGGCTCACGCCCGCACCTGCCCCTCCCCACGCACCACAAAGCGCTCGACGGTAAGCGCCTCCAGGCCCATCGGGCCGTAGGAATGCAGGCGGGTGGTGGAGATGCCGATCTCCGCGCCGAGGCCGAGCTGGCCGCCGTCGGAGAAGCGCGAGGAGGCGTTGACCATCACCACCGCACTGCGCAGGGCCGCGACGAAGCGTTCTGCGTTGGCGGCATCTTCGGTGACGATGACCTCGGTGTGGTCGGAGGTGTGGCGCTGGATGTGGGCGATAGCCGCATCCAGGTCATCGACCACGCGCACAGCCAGGATCAGGTCCAGGTATTCGGCATCCCAGTCGGCCTCGGTTGCGGGCAGCAGATCGGCGACGATGGCGCGCGAGGCAGGGCAGCCGCGCAGCTCCACACCTCGTGCGCGCAGGGCTTCGGCAGCCTGCGGCAGGAAGGCGGCGGCAATGTCGTGGTGCACCAGCAGGGTTTCGATCGCATTGCAGGCGCTGGGCCGGCTGCATTTGCCGTCAATCAGCAGGTCCAGTGCCTTGGCGGTATCGGCAGCGGCATCCACAAACAGATGGCACACACCCTTGTAGTGCTTGATCACCGGAACCCGCGCATGCTCGGCCACAAAACGGATCAAGCCTTCGCCGCCACGCGGAATGGCCAGGTCGACGATATCGGTGAGCTGTAGCAATTCCAGCATGGCCTCACGGCGCAGGTCGGCCACGATGGTCAGGGCAGCGGCCGGCACCCCGAAGGTGGCCATGGCCGTATGCAGGCTGGCGGCAATGGCCTGGTTGGAGGCGATGGCCTCCTTGCCACCACGCAGGATCACCCCATTGCCGGCCTTCAGGCACAGCGCGGCGGCATCGGCGGTCACGTTCGGGCGCGCCTCGTAGATCATCGCAATCACGCCCAGCGGCACGCGCACGCGCTCCACCACAATGCCGTTGGGGCGCACTTCACTGCGGGTCTTCAGCCCGACCGGGTCCGGCAGGCCGGCCACCTCGCGCAGGGCATCGGCAATACCGGCGATACGCGCCGGGTTGAGCATCAAGCGGTCCAGCATCGCATTGCCGATACCGGCAGCGCGGGCGTTGTCCAGGTCCTGCGCATTGGCGGCCAGGATCGCGGCCTCATCAGCCAGCAACTGCTCGGCCATTGCGCCCAGCAGCGCGGCCTTGGCGGTGCTGTCCAGTGCGGCAATCGCGCGCGACGCCTCGCGGCAGGCCAGGGCCTGGGTACGGATATCGGTCATGCTTGCTTCCTTGTCAGATGGCGCGCTCACAGCAGCACCAGGTCATCGCGATGGATCACGCTGTGGCCATAGTGGTAGCCCAGCACGGTATGGATGTCACGGGTGTGGTGGCCGGCGATGCGGGCGATGTCCACCGCGGCATACTGGCTCACGCCCTTGGCCAGCACGGCGCCATCGCTGTCATGCACCTCGACCATGTCGCCACGCCGGAAGCCACCATTGACCGCAGTGATGCCTCCGGGCAACAGCGAGGCACCCTTGCTCACCAGGGCGGTGGCCGCACCGGCATCCACGCAGATCGCACCCTCGGCCAGCGGTGCATTGCGCAACCAGTACTTGCGCGCGGCCAGCTTGTTCTGCCCGGCATGCACGCGGGTGCCGAACAGGCGCCCCTGGGCCAGCGCCCGCACCACCTCGCCATCGCGGCCGTTGAACAGCACGGTGTCGATGCCGGCCGCACCGGCGCGGCGGGCCGCTTCCAGCTTGGTCCGCATGCCACCGGTGCCCACCGCCGAGCCACTACCGCCGGCCATGGCCATCACTGCATCGGTCAGCTCGGCCACCTGGTTGAGCGGCTGCGCGTCCGGGACACGGCGTGGGTCGGCAGTAAACAGGCCATCGATATCGGTGGCGATGAACAGCACATCGGCATCCACCAGCGCGGCCACAATCGCGGCCAGGTTGTCGTTGTCGCCCAGCTTGAGCTCGTCCACCGACACGGTGTCGTTCTCGTTGACCACCGGCAGCGCACCCAGGGCCAGCAGCTCGTTGAGGGTGGCGCGGGCATTGAGATAGCGGCGGCGGTTGCGCAGGTCATCATGGGTGAGCAGGACCTGGGCGACGGGGCGCTCGAAAAAGCGCTGCCACAGGCCGATCAGCTGCGCCTGCCCCAGTGCTGCCAGCGCCTGGCGGGCGGCCAGCGCCGCATCGGCCTCCACATGCCGCGGCAGAATCGCGCGGCCGGCCGCCACCGCGCCGGAGGAGACGATCACCACCTCCCTGCCCTGCTGCACATTGGCCGACACGAACTGCGCCAGCCCCAAGGCAAAGCGCGGGCTCAGCCCCCCGCCATCAGCGGCCAGCAGGCTGGACCCCACCTTGAGCACCGCACGACGCCAGCCGGGAACGGGTTGCTCGGTGAAGACAGAAGCGACAGGCGGGGTCATGGTCAATCGATTGTGTGGGGAAAGAGCCATTATGCGGATTTTTTCAGCTTTTCTGCAGTGATCAGCACACGCACCGGGCCTCAGTCGCGCCGCCCAGGCCCAATGCCCGCCGTATGACAGGCGATCGGAAAAAGGCACAACGCGATGCCACTGATGCGCACTGGGTCAGAAAATCCCGCGCTCCGGCATGGAATGATGCCGATGTCCCCACTGTGCCCTGGCTGCGATCCTGACTGCAGCACACGCCGCAGCAGCCCCGCTGCCTGTTCCATCGCAACCGTTGTTCCCACGGGTTCTTGCCGGAGGTAATCAACCATGCGCAGATGCCCCCCTGCCCGTCATCTTGGTTTGCTCGCCCTGCTCCCGTTCGCCGCCCATTGCACCGAGCCCCCTGCAGCGCAGACGGTGGCCGACCAGTCCGCCAGTGCCTCCCCCCGTCAGCCAGATGCCACTGAGAACCCGTCACTGCAACGATGGCCCTTGATCCCCGGCGAGACCCGCGGCAACAGCCCCGGCCCGATGATGC
>JBJEWP010000008.1:0-3078 GCA_051885115.1 Stenotrophomonas sp.
ATGGCACTCGATGCCGGCGGCCTGGCCGCCAGAGCGGGAAGTCTCCTTTTTACTCATTCAAGCCGACGCCGCTTCGCGGCTCGGCTTAACTCAAGCGTTAGGCCGCTTACGAGAAAATCATGCCACTCGGGGAAATCGCTAGTGATGTTCTTGGAGGAGTTGCCCGCGTTGTCGGTCGCATCCTTTTCGAGGTCTTCTTTGAGTTCATCATCCAAGGCACTGGCTACGTTCTTGTCCGCACGGTGAGGCCAAAAACAGAGCCAGATGACACTGTTTGTGCTGTTGTGGGCTTGCTTTTCTGGGCCGCAGTTGGCGTCGGCAGCTACTTTGCCTATCGCGCAGCAGCGGCCTAACAATTCTGTAAGGATCTTCCCGTCAACTCCGGCAGCACGCTGACCTTGCCTTTCGCTTTCAGGCTTTGCGTCTGCCGGGTTTGCTGAAATGGATCGGTTCAATGCTACGGTCCCCGGGTATTTCCAGGGTAAATCCGGCGCGCAGAATCCGCTTTTCCAACAGTAATATCAAAGATCGATGGCCAGCCATCGTGGTCTGGTAGGGTATTCAAGCCGCCATCTCCTGGCGGGCTCAACCAAGGATTCATGCATGTCCAGAAAATTGCTCGTTGTTGCCATGGCTGTAATCACTTCTGGCTGTGCCACGACTGTTGCCAGTGACACAGCGCAGCTTCGTGGCCATTACACATGGGGGCATGAGGTGCGCACATTCCGACCATGCGGTTCCAGCCAGTCATTCTGGGTGGTCGGCGATGCGGCATTGATCCAGCCTCTGCAGGATATATCCGCCTCCTTGGCCGAGAGCCGCGGCAAGCCCTACCCGCCAATTTACGTTGAGGTTTCTGCCATTGCACAGGGAAAGGCCAGGGATGGATTTGCCGCTGGCCATGACGGTGTGTATCGCTTCACCAGTATCCAGGTGATCAACAGCCAGAGCCCGGCCGATTGCCCGGCAGATGACTGAGCCCCCATCCACGCCGGAGCGCAAGATCCTTCACCGCGCTGGGTACTTGGGCCGATGAATCAGGGGGCTGTCGGCCGTCGGTGCCACCCCCCCCCCGCCGTTCAATGCAGGCGGTGGCTGCCGGACGGTGAGCTGATGCGGGCCAGCGGGGTGTCGGCCTGGGGCTGGGCGCTGGCCAGGTAATCGGCGGGCAGGATGTGCAGCCGGGCCAGCAGGGTGAACCAGGCGGCTTGCGCGGCGGCCTTGGTGTCGTGGCTGGGGTGGTCGATGCAGGTGTTGATGCGCTCCATCCAGATGGAGAGCAGCAGCGGGTTGATGTACTGGAAGATGCCGTACAGGGCGTCGGGCATGCCGGCGAAGAAGCCGAAGTAGCTGACGATGTCCTGGTCGGACGGGCTGGGCGGCTGCCAGCGTGACAACTCGGCTTCCATGCAGGCCGGGCTGAAGAAGCTGGCCATTTCCACCAGGGCCGGGGCCACGTGGTCCAGCAGCAGCAGCTCGGTGCTGGCCTCGTCCAGGTAATGCACTGGCGAAAGCGGGTGGCCTTCCTCGTCCACCACGGTGAACGGGATATCGCTGCCACGGTTGTTGGCGGCAGCCCGGGCGAGCAGGGTGTTGGCCGAGTTCAGGCACAGCAGCTCGTGCACCGCATCGCACTGCGGGTTGTCGCAGGGGTGGGCCAGGCGGATGCACAGCGTCTGGGTGCTGGCCGGGCCGCGTTGGGCCTGCTGGCGCAGCAGCGGGGCACAGTGGTCCTTGAACAGCTCAAACAGGGCCAGCTGTTCGGTTTCGGCAGACAGCAGTGCTTCCAGCTCCGCCGGGCCGGTGGTGGTGATGCTGCCCAGGTCCTGGTCAAAGGCCCGCACGCGCAGCTCGGTGCGGCCACGCCGGGTGGCGCCCACGGTGATGGACAGGGGGCCTAGATCAAACTGGACAGCATCGGACATGGTGCGCTCGCTCGGCCTCGCTGGATGAGGCTGGGCGCGTAGCTTGCCAGTTTGGGCGCGGCCGATAAAGGCAGGGCCGGGCGGGTGGTTCATCGCCGGCGCATGGTTGGCGGCCTGGGCATGCCGGCATACGGCATGGCAACATGGACCCAGGATCACATCACAAGGACGCTGGGCAATGGGCAGAGACAGACAGATGTGTTGGCTGGCCGCCGGGGCGGCCTTGTGGCTGCTGGCTGCCAGCGCACAGGCGACCCGGCCGCTGATGGACCGGGTGCAATATGCGGGGCTGCACGGTGAGATCCTGCCCGAGGCCTGTTGCTGGATGCCGTTGCCGCCCAGCCAGGCGTTGGCCGAGGCCAGGCTGGCGCAGCAGTGTTCGGCCCTGGGTGGGCCTGTGGGGCGGTTTGCGCTGGAAGACGGGCAGTTGTGGCTACAGGGGCTACATACCTGCGGCGGAGAGCTGGCGCTGTCGACGATCTACCCGCAGATGCATGGGCCGGTGCGGGCCGACTGGGTCAGCGGGCAGTTCACCCTGGATCTGGGCCCGGGATGCCAAGGGGACGATGGCCTGCCCCAGCCCAGCCAGCGCTGGCGGGTGCAGCTGGCCCAGGGGCGGGTGACGGCAATGGAGGCGGTTGCGCTGGAGCCGGCTTGCCCGGCACCGTAAACCCGGCTGTCAGGGCCGGCGGTAATGCTGCCGTGCGCACACGATGGCAAACGCCAGTTCGACAATGGCCCCGGTGGTGGCAATCACCGCCGCAGGCATGGACAAGGCAGTCAGGCCAAAGCCGGCAGCCGCCAGGATCAAGCCCAACGCCCAGTACAGGGCCATGCCGTAGACGCTGGCAAACACCAGGTAACGGCCGCCGATGACCAGCAGCATGGCGGCGAAGAACCAGGCCGGTTGCTGCTGGCCCAGCAGCCAGGCGATGGGCAGGCAGAAGATCAGCCAGAAGGTGCTGGCCCCGGCCAGGCTGCCCAGCGCATTGCCCTTGGGGTGGTGGCAGGGCAGGTGCAGCAGCTTGCCCAGCACCAGGCTGGCCGGGAAGATCAGCACGCCGCCGGCCAGCAAGGCGGTGATGGCGTGCTGGGCACTGCCTTGCCAGGCCACGCCGGCCGCCACCGCCCAGGCCAGGGCCGAGGCGGCAAT
>JBJEWP010000009.1:0-3032 GCA_051885115.1 Stenotrophomonas sp.
TGACCCAGCCCACGTCGGCGGTACACCAGTAGATGTCGTCCTCGCGCAGGTCGAAGATCGCCTCGTGGGTCAGGCTGGCATACAGCAGGTAGCCGGCGGTGGTGTGCAGCACGCCCTTGGGCTTGCCGGTGGAACCGGAGGTGTAGAGGATGAACAGCGGGTCCTCGGCGTTCATCCGTTCCGGTTCGCAGTGCAGCGGCTGGCTGTCCACCACATCGTGGTACCAGCGGTCACGCGGGGCCTGCATGGCCACCGCACCGCCGGTATGGCGCACCACCAGCACGGTTTCCACGCTGTTGGTGCCCGGCAGCTTGAGTGCGGCATCCACATTGGCCTTCAGCGGCACCTTCTTGCCACCACGCAGGCCTTCATCGGCGGTGATGATCAGTTTGGCGCCGCTGTCGGCCACACGGTCGGCAATCGAGTTGGGGGCAAAGCCGCCGAACACCACCGTGTGCACCGCGCCGATGCGGGCGCAGGCCAGCATGGCCACGGCGGCTTCGACAATCATCGGCAGGTAGATGGTGACCCGGTCACCCTTGGCCACCCCCAGCGCACGCAGGGCATTGGCCAGCTTGCAGACCTTTGCGTGCAGCTGGGCGTAGGTGACGTGCTGGGCCGGGGTGTCCGGGCTGTCCGGCTCGAACAGCAGGGCGGTCTTGTCGCCCCGGCTGGCCAGCTGGCGGTCCAGGCAGTTGACCGAGACATTGAGCACGCCGTCCTCGAACCACTTGATGCGGAAGTCTTCCAGCGCGTAGCTGGTGTCCTTGATCCGGGTCGGCTTGACGAACCAGTCCAGGCGCTGGGCCTGTTCACCCCAGAAACCTTCCGGGTCGTCCAGCGACTGCTGGTACAGCTGTTGATAGCGGGCCTTGTCGTAGCGCGCCTTGGCGGCGAACTGCGGATCGACCGGATGGATATCTGCCATGGCACCCTCACTTGCAATGACTAACGGACACACCGCTGCCCCTCGCAGCGGCCTTGGCAGCCAGTGTGCCGCAGAGCTGGCAGAGGTGGTGGTGGCGATGACACTAGACGATGGTCGTAGCGCCCCGATTCAGCCGGTTATGTCTATCGGTTTGGGCGTATCCTGCTGCGGCGCATCAGTTTGTCTATGCGTTATGGGCCGGGGCCATTGCGGTTACCCGCACTGTGCAACCGCTGACCGCGAGATCCCCCCGCCGACGTGATGATTCCTTCCCGCTAGCGGCCTGCCGCCCCCTTTTGACCCTGAAACACCATCCAGCCCTGGGCTGGATGCGGACCCCTGCACGTCTTTTTCGTGCCACTCACGGCGTGTCTGGCCGGGGTGCTGATTCCAACGGAGCGTTCCATGACCATCCCTGTTGCCTCCAACCCGGAGGCCATTGCCGCCAACCCGGTGTACCAGCAGTTGCGCCGCCGCCGTAATCGCCTGGCGCTGGTGCTCACCCTGGTGATGCTGGTGAGCTATTTCGGTTTCATCGGCCTGGTGGCCTTTGACAAGGAGCTGCTGGCCAGCCCGTTGGTTGAAGGCCATGTCACCACCCTGGGCTTTGCCGTGGCCCTGGCGCTGATGCTGTTGAGCATGGCCACCACCGCCTTCTATGTGCGTGTGGCCAATACCAAATTCGATGCGATGACCCGGCAGATCGTGGGAGACGGCAAGTAATGCGCAAGATTGTTCCCCTGCTGGCGGCCTTGAGCCTGCTCGCTGCCACCGGTGCGGCCCTGGCCGCCGGCGGTGATTTCGGCCAGACCGAACGCCAGCCGACCAACTGGACGGCGATCATCATGTTCGCCAGCTTCGTGCTGGCCACGTTGGGCATCACCAAGTGGGCGGCCGGGCGTACCCGTTCGGCCAGTGACTTCTACACCGGCGGCGGCGGCATTTCCGGCTTCCAGAACGGCCTGGCCATTGCTGGTGACTTCATGTCGGCGGCCTCGTTCCTGGGCATCACTGCCGCGGTGATGATGACCGGCTTCGACGGCCTGATCTATGCCATCGGCTTCATTGTCGGCTGGCCGATCCTGACCTTCCTGCTCGCCGAGCGGGTGCGCAACCTGGGCCGCTTCACCTTTGCCGACGTGGTCGGTTACCGCTTTGCCTCCACCCCGATCCGTGGCTTTGCCGCGTCCAGTTCGCTGGTGGTGGTGGCCTTCTACCTGATCGCGCAGATGGTCGGTGCCGGCGCCCTGATCCAGCTGCTGTTCGGCCTGGAATACTGGATCGCCGTGGTCATGGTCGGCGTGCTGATGATGGTCTACGTGCTGTTCGGCGGCATGACCGCCACCACCTGGGTGCAGATCATCAAGGCCACCTTGCTGCTGTTCGGCGTGACCTTCATGGCCGTGGCCGTGCTGTGGCAGTACGACTTCAACGTCGAGCGCCTGTTCTCCAGTGCGGTGCAGGTCAAGACCCAGCTGGCCGCTGACGGTGGTGCCACTTCCGAGCAGGCCGCGGCCATCGGCCAGGCGATCATGGGCCCGGGCGGCTTTGTGAAGGACCCGATCAGTGCGATCTCCTTCGGCATGGCGCTGATGTTCGGCACCGCCGGCCTGCCGCACATCCTGATGCGCTTCTTCACCGTTCCCGATGCCAAGGAAGCACGCAAGTCGGTGCTCTGGGCCACCACCTGGATCGGCTACTTCTACCTGCTGATCTTCATCATCGGCTTCGGTGCGATCACCCTGGTGCTGACCAATCCGGAATATCTGGACCCGGCCACCGGCATCCTGCGTGGCGGCACCAACATGGCGGCCGTGCTGGTCGGCCACTCGGTGGGTGGCAACATCTTCATGGGCTTCATCTCGGCGGTGGCCTTTGCCACCATCCTGGCGGTGGTCGCCGGGTTGACCCTGTCCGGTGCCTCGGCGGTGTCGCATGACCTGTACTCCACCGTGCTGCACAAGGGCAATCCGCCGGGCGGCACCGAGCTGCGGGTCTCGCGCATCACCACCCTGGTGCTGGGCGTGCTGGCGGTGCTGCTGGGTATCGCCTTCCAGAAGCAGAACGTGGCCTTCATGGTCTCGCTGGCCTTCGCCGTGGCCGC
>JBJEWP010000010.1:0-3706 GCA_051885115.1 Stenotrophomonas sp.
TGCCTTGCCAGGCCACGCCGGCCGCCACCGCCCAGGCCAGGGCCGAGGCGGCAATACCGGTCCAGCCGCTGCCGTAGGCATCGCGCATCTGCGCCTGCAGCTGGGACATCGTCAGGTCCATCGGTCGGGCTCCCCTGGGTCAACAGCCCGACCATGGCATGCCGGGTTGGCCGCCTGCAAGCGACGGACAACCCGGCACGGGGTCAGTGCTTGAAGTCCAGTTTCAGCCACAGGTTGCGGCCGGGCTCGTTGATCCGCACCGGGTCGGCGGGCCAGCCGAAGTCGGCACTGCCGGCCAGATTCAAGTGCTCGGCATAGGCGCGGTCGAACAGGTTGTCGATGCCGGCGCTCAGCTGCAGGTGGTCACTGAGGCGGACGCCGGCATTGAGCGAGAACACCGCAAAGCCGGCGCTGGGGCCGAGGTCCCGGCTGGTGACATTGCCCATGCCGGGGTTGCTGCGGTTCTGCGCGGCGGCCAGCCGCAGCAGGCCACCGGCATTGAAGCGCTGGCCCTGCCAGTCGGCACTCAGGCGTGCTTCCAGTGGCGGCATCTGGGCCAGCGGGCGGCCATCGTCGCGCTGCTCGCCCCAGGCGTAGGCCAGGCTGCTGCCCAGGTTCAGGCCGGCGCGTGGCTGCCATTCCAGCCCGGCCTCGGCACCGGCGATGCGGGCGTCGATGTTCTGCGCCCGGCTCATGCCGTGGTTGCTGTAGTCAAAGCGGATGTAGTCGTCCACCTGGCCGGCATAAGCCGAGATCCAGCCCTGCAGTTGCTCAGCGCGCCAGTGCAGGCCGATGTCCAGCTGGGTGGTGCGCTCCGGGGCAATGGCGGCAAAGGCATTGGCACTGCCGGCCGGCCCCATTTTCGGCGAGAACAGCTCCCAGTAATCGGGCATGCGGCTGGCGTGGCCGATGCCGGCATACCAGTTCAGCCGTGCGCTGGTCTGGCGTTCGTGGCGCAGGAAGCCGCTGCCCAGTTGCTCGTTGCGGGTCAGGCCCTGGGTGGGGTTGGGCCGGGCCATGCCGCCATGGCCACCACTCAGGCTGCTGCGCAGGTCGCGGGCACTGGCGCGATCGATGCGCAGGCCGCTGATCCAGCGGCTGTCACTGCCGGCGCCGGCGGTGAGTTCGGCAAACACGCCGCTGTTGCGCAGCACTGCATCGCGCACGCGTGGCTGGTTGCGCCAGGCATCGATGCCCATGGCGCTGCGGCCACGGTGCTGGCTGTCCTGGTGGTCGATGCCGGCGACCAGCTCCACTGCGTTGAACTGCCAGCTGGCGGCCAGGCGGCCACCGGCGGTACGCCGGTCAGGGTTGGAGCCCATCGCCATCGGCATGCTGCTGGCCGGGTTGGGCTCACGCAGGGAGTAGTTGTCCATCACGTGGTCGGCACGGTTGACATAGGCGTTGGCCTGGAGCGACTCCCAGGCGCCGGGCAGATTGTTGCGTTCCAGGCGCAGGCCCAGGCTGTCACGCTCGAAGGCGCTGCCGTCCATGCCGCGGCCGGCATAGCGGGCACGGGCATCGCCGCGTCCGGCATTGAGCTCGATCACGGTGTCGGCATCGGGGGTCCAGCCGATGGCCGCCTCGGCATTCCACTTGTTCCAGGCACCGGGGACGCGCTGGCCGTTGCCGTCGCGGTAGTCATCGGCTTCGGAACGGTTGCCGCCCACGCGCAGGTAGCCGTTGCGGTTGCCCAGGGTGGCATCGAGCACCTGGTCGTTACGGTTGTTCGAACCAGCCAGGGCGCTGGCGTTGAGGCGGCTGCCGGGGGCATCGAAGCGGGGCACGTCACGTTCGAAACGCACCGTGCCGGCACTGTTGCCCGGCCCCCACTGGACGCTCTGCGGGCCCTTGATCACGGTCAGTGCGTCGAAGGTTTCCGGGCTGAGGTAGGACAGCGGGTTGTCCATGCGCGAGGGGCAGGCGCCGACCATCACCCCGTCATTGCTCAGGATCCCCAGGCGCGAGCCGAACATGCCGCGCAGCACGGCATCGCCATTGGTGCCGCCGTTGCGGATGGTGGCGAAGCCGGGCACGGTTTTCAGGTAATCGGCGCCATCACTGGCCGGCACCGGCTGGCGCGGCTGGCGCGGGTCGGTCTGCCAGGTCAGGGCGGTACTGGGCGCGCGGGCAGTGACGACCACGCGGTCCAGGGTGTCGGCACGGGTATGGGCGTGCGGGCCGGCCACGGCGTGGACGGTAGTGGTGGCCAGCAGGGCGGGCAGGGCAAGGGAAACAGCAGCAAACAGCGGTGCGCGCAGCGGCAGCACCGGGAAGGATCGGGACATGACAGGCTCATCGAAAGACGGACAACGGCACGGCAACCGCGCACGCAGTGGCGTGCCGGCAGGCCGGGGCGGGAAGGGGGTGTTGTCAGGCGATGAGGGGTGGGCCGCGGGCAGCGTGGGCTGGCCAGGGCTGGCGGGTGGTCCGGTGCAGGGCAGCACCGGTCGGGCGCAGGCCGCCAGCGGCCGGGACCAGCAGCAGCCACAGCAGGGCCGCGATGACGGCCAGCGCACGTGCGGCGATCAGGCAGTAATCACAGGCTGCGCCGTGGTCGGCGTGGGGGTTGGCCGCGGGCTGCGCGTGATCCGCAGCGATGGCCCCGGCCGTGTGCGTGTCCTGCACGGAGGCGGACGAGGCCAAAGCCGGCGCGTGGTGGGTGGGATGGCCGGCCTGGGGGGCATGGCCGGGAGGTGATGGCGTTGCAGCAGGTGGCTTGTGTGCGCTGGCTGCTGTGGCGACATCGGCAACCTGGCCGTGCATGGCGTGATGTTTGCTGCGGGTATCGGCCCCATGGCCTGCCGTGATCTCCTGCACCGGGCCGAGGGCCTGCAAGGTGTAGCTCACCACCGGGGCGATGGCCATCAGCAAGGCCGAGGCCATGGCCAGCCACAGCCAGAGCCGGCTGGCCCAGACACTGCGCGGGCCACGTACAAGGCGCGCGCAACGCACAAGTTTGGCAGCAAGGGCAGGGACAACAGGCACAGGCAGGGCAATCAAACGATAACCGGGCCATTGTCCGGCCCGGCCCCGGCGCAGATAAGTGACAGGTTGTCGCAGTATCGGCAGTACGGGTATACGCGCAGCCCTCTGCACAGCGACCAGCAGCAGGGCTGCGCGTTGGCTCAGCCGATGATGCCCGGGTCACCCGGCAGGGTGGGGGCCAGGCCGGGGCGATTGCAGCTCACTTGCCCGGTAACGATCCAGTACGGCCCTGACTGGGAGTAACTGAAGCTCTGCACGCCGGGAAAGCCGAAGGTGCACAACTGGTTGGCCTGGTCGATCAGGTTCTGCCAGGCCTGGTCGGTCGTATAGCCATGGCCGTGGATGGTGTAGGAGCCACCGATGGACTGGGCATGGCCGAGCATGGGCAGCGCGGCCAGCAGCAGGCCGCCCAACAGCGCGAAACGGGTCTTGTGGATGGTTTTCATGGTGTCCTCAGCGGGTTGTATGCAAGGCGGAATGCAACGGGGTGCGGTTATCAGCCGCCGGTGCAGCTGACCCAGGCGTATACCTGGTAGTAGCCGCTGGGCTGTGGAGCGATCTGGATGTCGGTGATGTGGGCATGCCGGTCGCTGCCGCACATGGCGCGTGCCTGCTCCACCATGTCCAGACGCGCTTCAAGCGAGGTCTGGCCGTAGCCAACCACCGGGAACAGGTTGGCCTGGGCCAGTGCCATGCCAGGCAGCAGTACGGCCAGGCA
>JBJEWP010000010.1:3806-6378 GCA_051885115.1 Stenotrophomonas sp.
GGGCCGATGTTGCGGGGGATACCGGCGTGCCCTGGTGGTGTCGGGGGCGCCGCAGCTGGCAGGGCATGGCCAAGAACAGGACACGGCCGGACCGGTAACGGCTGCATGCTTTCCCCCTGTGGTGCGGCCTGAGGCGGCTGCATTGGCTGGCCGGGTGGCCGGCAACTGGACGCTAGTCGATGCGGCAGGCGCAGTGACGCGGTCGGGAGGAAGAATTTGCGTTTCGCCAAGGCGGTCTTGTAGCCGCCACCAATTCCGTCACAGCCAGGGTGTGACCGAGCATGTCAACGCTGCCGCCCAGGCTGGGTGGCAGCCGGGCGTGTGTGCCTACAGGCCGAGCACGCCGGGGTTCATGCGCCGCTGCGGGTCCAGGCGGTGCTTGATGTCCTGCACAAGCTGGCGCGGGCCGGGGGCAAGGTTGTCCAGATAGGGGTAGGTACGCCCGATCTGGTTGGAGGCTGCGCCCAGCGAGGCGAACAGGGCGCAGGTCTGTTGGCGCAGCTCGGCCACCAGGGCGCGGGCCTGCGGGTTGGCATCGGGCTCGCGCAGGCGGGCGCGGGCGTCGGCAGACAGGTGTGGGGCGTGGGTGGGCTGCCACTGGTCATGCCAGTGGAACACCGCCTCGAAGCTGAAGCTGTGGTTGAACAGGGTCGAACACAGCCAGGTCACGCGTACGCCATGGGCGGCCAGGGCGTCGGCATGGCGTGCGATCAGCGCCTGATGGGCGGTGATCAGTGCCGGTGCCTGGGAGTGGGCCAGCTTGCAGTTCAGTGCCGCCCAGCGCGATCCCGTGGCACCGAGCACCGCATCCAGCCCGGGGAACGGGTTGGCGCGGGCGATGCGCGGCACGCTGGGGGCAATGGCCACGCCCGCGTGGGCCTGGGCCAGGCTGCGGGCACGGCCCAGGTCATGGGCAATGGCGGCAGGGCAGTTGCCGGCGGCGATCAGGTGCAGGCTGAAGGCATTGGCCGGCACGGGCGTGCGGCCACCGGCGGCCAACGAGGCCAGTGCACGCAGTTTGCCCACCGCGCCGGGGCTGGCGGCACACACATGGCGGGCAGCATTGAACGCGGCCCGCAGCGAGCGCTCGCGGTCCAGGTTCATGGCCATCGCAGCCGGGTCCAGCACATAGGCCTCTTCGGCCAGGCCCTCGCGGGCGATGGCCGACAAGGCGCGGCCGGCAGCGGCGAAATCGGCAAAGGCGAAACTGGCCGGAGCGCTGTGTGCCGGTGTGCGGATCAGGCGCAGGGCGGCGCGGGTCTTGATGCCGAAGGCGCCGCCATCATGCAGGAACAGGTCGGTCGGGTCCGGGCCATAGCCGCGAAACACCGGTGCTGCCGGTTGCTGCCAGGCCCATTGGCCGGTATGCAGCAGCTGGCCATCGGCGGTGGCCACTTCCAGGGCCAGCACGTTGTCGGCGGCACTGCCGTAGCGGGCGCTGCCGAAAAACAGCGCGCCGTGGCTGAGGCCGCCACCGATGCTGGCCCCGGCCCCGGAGAAGGTGCCGAAGTAGGGCGTGCGCAGGCCCAGCGGCTGCAGCGCCTCGTACAGCTGCTTCCAGCTGACCCCGGCCTGCACCACCACGTACATGTCGTCGGCATCGATGTGCTCGATCCGGTTCAGCGCCGACAGGTCCACCAGCAGGTAGGGCACGTCGATGCCGGTATAGCCGCCGGTGTAGCTCAGGCCGCCACCGCGCGGCACCAGGGCCAGGCCATGGGCGCTGGCCAGCTGCACCAGCGCCGGTACCTGTTCCACCTGCTGCGGGCAGGCCACCGCCAGCGGCAGGGCGCCGCTGCTGTACAGGTCGCTGGCGGCGCGCTGCAGGCTGTCGGCATCGCGCTGCAGGTGCTGCTGGCCCAGCAGCCCGGCCAGGGCCTCCAGGGCGGCGCTGTGCCCGCTCACATCGGCTTCCACACGCTGACCACCACGATGGCGGCAATGAACAGCCACAGCAGCACCAGCACGGCGGTGGCGCGCACATAGGTGCGTTCGATGATGGCGTTGCTGGTATCGCTGGGGCCTTCGCTGGCCATCACTGCCCAGGTGCGGAAGTGGCTGATCAGGGCCAGGCGGATGCCCACGCCCGAGGCCATCACCCCGGCGAACAGGCCGATCTTCAGGCGCAGCCACAGTGGCAGTTCCCACGCGCCACCGAGCAGGCCGAAAGCCAGGGCCAGCAGGGCGGCCATGAACACATAGCGCGAGCCCCGGTCAATCGCGCCCAGGGTCTTGCCGATGGCGCTGTGGCGCAGGCGATGCACCGCTTCGACAAAGCCCAGCCAGGCCACGGTGGCCGTGCCGATGGCCCACAGCAGCGGTTCGCCACCGGGGATCATCCCGTAACCGGTGGCCAGAGCGAAGCCCAGGCCGGCCTGCAGCACCAGGGCGTAACGCACGTGCTGGTCCACGTGCATGACGTGCTCCATCAGCCGGCTGCGCTCGGCAAACGGCACATGGCGGCCGTAGGAAACGTAACGGTAGGTGCTGTTGATCACCAGCTCCGAACCGAGCCAGTAGCCGAGCACGGCGATATGCGCCACCAGCAGGACAGTGAGCAGCATCAGGCGTG
>JBJEWP010000010.1:6478-25653 GCA_051885115.1 Stenotrophomonas sp.
TAGCCGAGCACGGCGATATGCGCCACCAGCAGGACAGTGAGCAGCATCAGGCGTGTTCCTGCACGTGGTAGCTGCTCAGCTCGTAGGCGGTCTGCATGTAGCCGGTGACCGTGGCCCGCAGCAGCACGTAATCCTCATCGGCAGTGACCCACAGGTCGTACTCGGGGTGTTCCTCGGGCATTCCCACATCCAGGATGCGGAAATGACGGGCGCGGAAAGTACCGGCCTGCACGCTGATGTCCTGTTCGCCGACATACTCGATGGACAGCTGCACCGGGTACAGCATCGGCCCGGTGGCGCCACGGTGGTCCGGCGAGGACAGCAGCATGAAGAAGGTCTGCCGGCCCGGGCCCTGGCTCAGGTCATACAGCGACATGGCGTAGCTGTCGTTGATGATGGCGTGGTTGCCGAAGGCGCGCAGCGGGGCGTCCAGTGCATAGCGCTGGCTGACCCGGCCTTCCACCGTGGTGGTGGATTCGCACTGTGCTTCGTTGGCGTTGAAGGCGAACCAGCCCGAACCGCGGAACCGGCCGCCCACAGCGATGCGCACAAAGCACTCGCGGGGCAGGTTGGCCGCATCCACACGCAGGTTGACATCGCGCACCACGGCCGGAGCATCGTCAATTTCGCTGTGCGCCGCCAGCACGCGTGAACCATCGCGGTGGATGTCCATGCGGAAGCTTTCGCGGCCACGCTCGGCACCGAGGCGGTGGGCCTGGTTGGAGGTATAGGCAATCGTGCCGGTGATCGAACGGGCAACACCACTCATACATCAGCTCCGGGTTGTGCAACGCTGCTGGGTAAAGGGTCGATCTGCATCAAGCTGACCGGGATGTTGTCCGGGTCATACACGATCATTTCGCGGTACAGGCCGGCCGGCGAACGTGCGCTGGCACTGGGCTTGGGATAGGCCAGCGGCGGGGTCAGGAAGCGGTAACCTCCCTTGACCAAGGCCGCGTGCAGGGCATCGAAACGGTCGGTGACCAGCACCAGGGCCGACTGCCCGTGGGCCGGTTGCCCCAGTGGTGGCTGCAGCTGCTGCAGCGGCGTATCGCTGATTTCAAACAGGCCGACGATCACCGGGCCGTCGCTGTCGGCGGCAAGCAGGGCGATACGCATGGTGCAGGCAGGCAGCTGCAACAGGCCCCCTGCCATCGGCCCGGACAGGGTCTTTTCCTCGACGATGACCAGGCCCAGGGTGTCGCGGTAGAACGCCAGCGAGGCAGCCAGGTCACGGCAGAAAATGGTGTAACGCGAAAAAGCCAGGCTCATCGGCAGGCCCATCCGGGCTGTGCCTGCAGCAGCGCAATCGCTGCTGCCGGTCGGGGCCGGTGCCAGCTACTGGCCTGCGCTGGCCCGGGGCATTGCAACAACATCCAACGCACATCCTGCATTGCCGTGTCTCCGCCTTGCACGGCCGGTATGCCGTGGTTTGTACGGACAATCAATAGCAGGAAGAACCAGCCAACTAAAGCTGCAAGGTATCAGTGCAGTGCAGCATGAAATGCAGGTACGCCATGGTGTTTGCCGGTCGATTGCCGTGGCTGAGCGTGAGCGCCGTCGCAGTCTTTTCCTGCGCAGCCGGCGCACGCTGGCGTGCTGCCTATACTCCGGATGGAATTTTCACGCAGGCAGGATGGCCATGCGATTGCACACGTCGATGCTGTTGCTTGTTGTCGCTTTGCTGGCAGGCTGCGCCACCGCGATGCCTGCCAGCCTGCAAGCATCCGGCCTGGTGGCCGACCGCCTGCAGATGGATACCCGCCCGCGTGTGGTGGACGGCAACCCGCTGCCGTTGCGCTTTGTCCGCCATGACTTTGCGGTGCATGTCTACGACACACTGGCGTTTTATGTGGAATACAACGGGGATGGGTTTTTCGCCAGCAACTACCGCAACACCCGTTCGCCGTCTTATGCAGATTCCATTCCGCGTGAGCGCTGGCCGACTGCGGGGTATTCGTCTGTAGCCAACTGGCCCGGCCCGGTGAAGCTACGCTGGACATCCTTGGATGGTGTAGAGCACACGGCAGAAATCGATTTTCCCCGCATCTTTGCCGATGGGTTGACCTTGCATGCCGTGCCGGACAATGAGCTGCCCGCAGGCATGTACCACCAGGGCATCAGTACCGATCCGGAAATCCATCTGGAGGTGGACAACCGCACGGTGCGCGTATACCAGCGCGCCCGGATGTCGACTCGTACTGAGCAGGTGCCAGGTAACCGTTACACACGCAATCGAAGTGATCTTTTTCTGGTGGCTGAATACCAGTACTGAGCAAGCGGGGCCGGTATTCCGCAGCGGCCAGTGACTTCCATCGGTGATGGTGGTCACGCAATGGCCTTGATCACAACTTGCCGGCTTGCCAGCGTGCGTCGTATAGGCCTTACACTGCAGCCACGGCCCCTATGCCAGCGCGAAGACCATGCGGCTACCCGCCTTGATGCTGTTGACCCTTGTTGTTCCCTTGATTGGATGCGCCACTGCCATGGAAGCTACCCCGCACACCGCCGGCCTGGTGGCCGACCGCCTGCAGATGGATACCCGCCCGCGTGTGGTGGACGGCAACCAACTGCCGTTGCGCTTTGTGAAACATAAATTCGATGTGCATGTCTATGACACGTTGACGTTTTATGTGGAATACAACGGCGATGGATTTTTCTCCAGTCAGTACCGACGTGTCCGTTCCCCGTCTTATGTCGATTCGGTTCCGCGTGAACGCTGGCCACTGGCCGGGTATATCGGGGTAGACAACTGGCCGGGGCCGGCGAAGTTGCGCTGGACCTCGCTCGATGGCGAAGAGCACAGCGCAGAAATCGATTTTTCCAGAATTTTTTCCGATGGTCTGACCTTGCACCAGGTGCCTGATGATGACCTGGCGGCAGGGATCTATCCGCAAGGTATCAGTACAGACCCGGAAATCCATCTTGAGGTAGATGACAGGACGGTACGGGTATACCAGCGCGCACGCATCTCCATCCGTACAGAGCGAGTTCCGGGTAATCGGTATACGCGCAACCGAAGTGACCTTTTTTTGGTGGCTGAGTACCACTACTGAGTCCGGAGGCGGATATGGGCGGCGGTCCAGGGAAGGAAAAGCACAAGCTTGAAGCTGATGGCGTCCTAGGCGACGGGGTCTCCCATTACCCGGCCACCGCGCAGGATATGCAGAAATTTGCAGTTGCCCGTGACAGCTTGTCGAAGATACAGACACCTGTACTGCACGATGCGCACAACCCTGCTTCACGCATGTTTGTGGCCAGCTTCGATGGCACCGGCAATGATGCGTTCAATGACCCGGAACACGCCACCAATGTGGCACACACGCACCATGCGATCCGGGCGAGGAATGCCGAAGGTGATTACAGCATCGTCTCTGGTTACGTTGCTGGCCCTGGCACCCAGGGCAGTTGGTCGGCTCGTATCTGGGATGGTGCGCGTGGTCACACCTACGACCAGCGCTTGGAAGAAATGTATGCACAGTTCATCGAGCAGGCGGCCAAGTGGAAAGAAGAAAACCCGGATGCGGTGATCACGGTGGCGTCCACAGGCTTCAGTCGTGGTGCCGAACAGGCAGCAGGCTTCACTCGATTGGTACATGAGCGTGGCATCCAGGATCCTGACGGCGCTGTTTATCAGCGTGACCGCAACAATCAAATCATCGGAGTCACCTACACGCAGCCGCCGTTGCAGGCGCCGGGCAGCATTGCCCAGGCGGTGGCACTGTATGACCCGGTAGGCACCGGGGTGCCGGTCAACGACAAGGACCGGCGGCTGCCGCCATCGGTGATTTCCGGCTTCCAGATCATTTCCGAGGACGAGCGCCGTGGCACGTTCAAGGCCACCCACATCATCGACCCAGGCATGACCGCTGATGGCCGTCTGCTGGCGGTCACCGTGCCGGGGGCGCATTCGGATGTCGGCGGCAGTTACCACCGCGATGGCCTGGGCGCGCGCAGTGCCAACCTGATGACCGATTACCTCAACGGCCTGAGCAACCAGCCATTCCTGGAAAAGCGCGAGGAAAGCTTGGACCCGCGCATGAACGTGATCCACCGTTCCGAAGAGGGTATGTTGATCTACCGTATTGGCAACAAGGTCGATCGGCTGGAGCCGGAAGGCCACGTTGAGCGACTGGTGCCCAAGCACATGGTCGACAAGGTGGCCGACCCCAACAACGCCGAGCCGCGCGACGAGGCGCTCAATGCGCGCTTCGCACGGCAGCAAGTGACTATCGGCCCGGTACCCGGGCAAGTGGCGGCCACGGCGACACCGGAGCGGCCGCTGACCCCGGACATGCCCGGTCATCCTGATCACGCCCTGCATCAGCAAATCCGGCAGAAGGTCGAGCAGATGGATGCTGGCCTGGGGCGCAGCTATGACGCGATGAGCGAGCGGATGACCGCCAGCCTGCTCACCGTGGCCAAGGCCAACGGCATGGAGCGGGTGGACCAGGTGATGCTCAGCCGCGACAGCGCAGCCGGCCCGGCAGGCCAGCACGTGTTCCTGGTCCAGGGCAATGCCGAGGACCCGTTGCGCATGCGCCTGCAGGTGAACACGGGCGAGGCGCTGTCGGTACCGGTGGAAAACTCCTGGCAGGCGCTGGAGAAGGTCAACGCGCAGCAGGAGGCGCAGCGCCAGGCCAACCAGGAACAGCTGCAGACCCAGCAGCAGACCGCACAGCGGATGTAAACAGGCGCCTGGCTGCGTGCAGCGGGCCGGGGTTTACTGGTGCTGTTTGAGGTACTGGATGATCGCCGCCCGGCGTGCCGGGTCGGAGGTGGCTACCACCATCCGGGTGCCATGGAACATCGCCGGCGGGTTGCGCATGAAGGTGTCCAGGTTCTGCTCGTCCCAGACCAGGTCCGATTCGGCCAGCGCGGTGGAATATCTGTAGCCGGGCAGGCTGCCGACCTGGCGCCCGATCACCCGGTACAGGTTGGGGCCGACGCGGTTGCCGTGTTCCGGCTCGACCCCGTGGCAACCCGCGCACAGGGCAAAGGCGCGCTTGAGCTCGCGGTCATGCTCGCTCAGCCCGGCTTCGCTGGTGAACGCATCGCGGCCACCGCAGGCGCTGGGCAGGGCGGCAATCACAAGGGTCAGCAGGGCGGTGGGCAAGCGCGGCATGGCGGATGTTTTCCGGGACAATGAACAACGGCGACCGCATTGCGGCCGCCGTCCATTGTCCCTGCTTTGCCGCACAGCGGCCAGAGGGCTTACTTCTTTGCCGCGGCGAACACGCTGTCCAGACGGGCTTCGTAGTCGTGGTAGCCGATGCGGTCATACAGCTCCATGCGGGTCTGCATGGTGTCCACCACGTTGCGCTGGTGGCCGTCGCGGCGGATCGCGGTGAACACGGCCTCGGCGGCCTTGTTCATGGCGCGGAAGGCCGACAGCGGGTAGATGCACATGTCCACGCCGACCGAGGCCAGCTCTTCGGTGGAGAACAGCGGGGTCTGGCCGAACTCGGTCAGGTTGGCCAGCAGCGGCACCTTGATCGCGTCACGGAAGCGCTGGTAGGTCTCCAGGTCGTAGGAGGCCTCGGCGAAGATGGCGTCGGCACCGGCTTCCACGCAGGCTATGGCGCGCTCGATGGCCGCATCCACACCGTGCACGGCGATGGCATCGGTACGGGCGATCAGGAAGAAGTCCGGGTCGGTCTTGGCATCGGCGGCCGCCTTGACGCGGTCGGCCATCTCGCCGATGGACACCACTTCCTTGTTCGGGCGGTGGCCGCAGCGCTTGGCGCCGACCTGGTCTTCGATGTGGCAACCGGCCGCGCCGGCCTTGATCAGCGACTTGATGGTGCGGCCGATGTTGAACGCCGACGGACCGAAGCCGGTGTCGATGTCCGAGATCAGCGGCAGGTCGCAGACATCGGTGATGCGGCGGATGTCGGTGAGCACGTCATCCATGGTCAGGATGCCCAGGTCCGGCAGGCCCAGCGAGCCAGCGGCAACGCCGCCACCGGACAGGTAGATGGCGCGGAAGCCGGCACGTTTGGCCAACAGCGCATGGTTGGCGTTGATCGTGCCCGGGATCTGCAGCGGGCTTTCTTCCTTCAGTGCAACGCGGAAGCGTGCGCCGGGGCTTGCAATGCTCATCGTGACTCCTACGGTTTCGTACAACGAATGATATGGCCGGTTTACATCGCCGAATAGTTCGGACCACCACCGCCCTGCGGGGTCACCCAGACAATGTTCTGGGTCGGGTCCTTGATGTCGCAGGTCTTGCAGTGCACGCAGTTCTGGGCGTTGATCTGCAGGCGGGTATCGCTGCCCTCACCGACGAACTCGTACACCCCGGCCGGGCAGTAACGCGCTTCCGGGCCGGCATAGGTGGCCAGGTTCACGGCCACCGGGATCGAGGCGTCCTTCAAGGTCAGGTGTGAAGGCTGGTGCTCGTCGTGGTTGGTCGAGGACAGGAACACCGAGCTGAGGCGGTCGAAGGTGAGCACGCCGTCCGGCTTGGGGTAGTTGATCTTCTGGTGCTTGGCTGCCGGCTCCAGGCACTGGTGGTCGGCCACGGTGCGGTGGATGGTCCACGGTGCGTTGCGGATGCCCAGCTTGGGCAGCAGCCACTGCTCGATGCCGGTCATCAGGGTGGCCACGGTGCGGCCCTTCTTGAACCACTGTTTGAAGTTCTTGGCCTGCATCAGTTCGGTGTGCAGCCAGCTCTTCTCGAAGGCGGCCGGGTAGGCGGCCAGTTCGTCATGGCTGCGGCCGGCGGCCAGGGCCTCGAAGGCAGCCTCGGCGGCGAGCATGCCGGTCTTGATCGCGGCGTGGCTGCCCTTGATGCGGCTGGCATTGAGGTAACCGGCTTCGCAGCCGACCAGGGCGCCGCCCGGGAACACGGTCTTGGGCAGGGACAGGATGCCGCCGGCGGTGATCGCACGGGCGCCGTAGGCAATGCGCTTGCCGCCTTCCAGGTGCTTGGCAATGGCGGGGTGGGTCTTGAAGCGCTGGAACTCCTCGAACGGGCTCAGCCACGGGTTCTTGTAGTCCAGGCCGACCACAAAGCCGACCGCGATCTTGCCGCCCTCGGCGTGGTACAGGAACGAGCCGCCGTAGGTGTCGCTGTCCAGCGGCCAGCCGGCGGCGTGCACCACCAGGCCCGGCTGGTGCTTGGCCGGGTCGGCCTGCCACAGTTCCTTGATGCCGATGCCGTAGGACTGCGGATCCTTGCCTTCGTCCAGCTTGAATTTGGCAATCAGCTGGCGGCCGAGGTGGCCACGCGAGCCTTCGGCGAAAATGGTGTACTTGGCGTGCAGCTCCATGCCGCGCTCGAAGTTCGGGCCGGGGGTGCCGTCCTTGCCGATGCCCATGTCGCCGGTGGCCACGCCCATCACCGCGCCGGCGTCGTCATACAGCACTTCGGCGGCGGCAAAGCCGGGGAAGATGGCCACTTCCAGCGCCTCGGCCTGCTGGGCCAGCCAGCGGGTCACCTCGCCCAGGGAAACGATGTAGTTGCCGTGGTTGTGGAAGCATTCCGGCAGCAGGGCTTCGGGGGTGGACTTGGCTCCGGTTTCGCTCAGGAACAGGAATTCATCCTTGGTCACCGCCTGCTTCAGCGGTGCGCCCATGGCCTGCCAGTCCGGGAACAGCTCGGCCAGGGCCCTGGGGTCCATGATCGCGCCGGACAGGATGTGGGCACCGGCTTCGGAGCCCTTTTCCAGCACGCAGACGCTGAGTTCATTGCCCTTTTCCACGGCCAGCTGGCGCAGACGGATGGCTGTGGCCAGGCCGGCGGGGCCGCCACCGACAATGACGACGTCAAATTCCATCGCTTCGCGCGGCGGCAGGGCATTGTTGGCTTCAGTGTTCATGCGGTGCGTTGCTCGTTGGGTGGGCCGTCCCGGGCAGGGACGGCATTGCCTGTGGGGCGGATCAGCGCGTTGCGGCGATGATCTGCGAGGGGGCAGCGTTGTAGATCAGCTGCGATCGTGCCGCCAAGTATGCCAGCACCCGTTCCAGGTGCTTGATCCGGTGCGGCTGGCCCATCACCCACGGGTGGATGTTCAGGGCCAGCAGGCGGCCGGCGCCGGTGCGCTGGGCTTCCTCCAGCAGGAAGTCGCAGGCATCGATGACCTGGTCGGCGTACTCGCTTTCGGCGTGCAGATTTTCGCCGACGATGAAGCGGTCTTCCAGCTCCAGCGACAGCGGCAGGCTGGTCAGCTCGCCATTGGCAGTGCTGAATGCGTAGGGCAGCTCGTCGTTGACCCAGTCACCGAACCACGACAACCCGGCGGCGGCCAGCAATTCGGGCGTGTTTTCCGATTGCGAGCGGGCAGGGCTGAGCCAGCCGCTGATCGGTGCCGGTGCGTACGGGGCCAGCGCGGCCAGGGTGTCGGCAATGAAGCCGGCCTCGCGCGCGGCATCCAGCCCGCCGTAGTGGACGCTGTCCATGTTCCAGCCATGGGCCAGGAACTCGAAGCCGGTGGCACCCAGGCGGCGCAGCAGGGCCGGGTAGCGCACGGCCAGCTCGCCGTTGACGGCCAGGCTGGCCTGCAGGCCGGTGGCCTTGAGCGCATCGAGCACGCGGAACACGCCGACCCGGTTGCCGTAGTCGCGCAGGGTGTAGTGGCGCAGGTCCGGGTAGGGCATGGTCATGCTGCCATGCGGCTTGAAGCCCTCGCCCTTGGGATTGAGCGGAAAGTGCTCCAGCGACAGGTTGATCCACAGTGCCAGCGGCTTGCCACCGGGCCAGGCTACCGGGGCACGTTCGGCCAGCATCGACCAGGCATAGCGCTCGTGGTCCATGCCGTGGCCGATCTTCGGGTAGGCGTCCAGGCGCGCGTCCTGGCCGGTCGTGCGCTGGTTGGTCGCGTCTTGGCTCATACCGCCTCCTCGGCGCGCACTGCGGCCTGGGCGGCCAGGGCGGCGTCGTAATGGTTGTCCAGATAATGCCGGGCGATCTCGCGGCCGGTGGCCTTCCACACGCCGTCATGGCTGCAGATGTAGTCCATGGCGTCCTGGAAGGCGGCCAGGCGGTGCGGGTGGCTGACCTGGTAGGCATGCAGCGGCACGCACATCACCGTGCCGGACTGCTCGCCTTCGGCGTACAGGCGGTCGAAGGCGTCCTTGATCATCTGCCCGTAGCGGCGCGGCTCGATCTTGTTGGTGACGTAGACGATGGTGTCGTTGAGCTCCAGCGAATACGGCACGGACACGAACTTCTTGCCCGAGCGGGTGATCACCGGGGTCGGCTGGTCGTCGTGGAACAGGTCGCAGGTGTAGTTGCCACCGCATTCGGCGAACAGGTCGATGGTGTCCGGCGAATGCGACAGGGCCGGGGCCAGGTAGCCATCGCAGTGCTGGCCGGTGTGCTGTTTGATCAGGTCCATCGACAGCTGGATCATCTCCCGCTCCTGGGCCTGGTCCAGGCCGTAGGTGTAGCGGGTGTTGTAGATGCCGTGGCTGAAGAATTCCCAGTTGCGCTCGGCGGCCATCGCGATCACTTCCGGATGGTGCTGCAGCAGGGCGGTGGACAGCGATACCGAGCCGCGCAGGCCGTACTGGTCCAGCACCCGCATCATGCGCTGGTGGCCGACGCGGTTGCCGTAGTCACGGGTGCCGTAGCCAAGGATGTCCGGCAGCGGGCGCGGCCAGGCCTTGCGGTGGGCATTGGCCGGCGGGGCGTATTCGTAGAACTCGATGTTGGGCGCGATCCACAGGGCCACGCGGGCATTGCCCGGCCAGGTGATCCTGGGCCGGCTGTCCCACGGCAGGTAGTCGTACAGGCCCGGGTCGGCCTTGGTCGGGGTACTCATGCGCGCAGGGCCTTGAGCTGGTCGGCCACGTAGTCCACCGATTCCACATCGCCGTACTTGAGCATGATGTCGGCCAGGTTGGCGAAGTGCGGGATCTCGTGCTTGTCGGCCACGCACTGCTCCGGAACGATGGAGCGGTAGCCGCGCGACAGGCTGTCGATCACGCAGGCGCGCACGCAGCCCGAGGTCGAACCGCCGGTGATGATCAGCGTGTCCACCTGGGCGAAGGTCAGCAGCGACCACAGGTTGGTCTCGAAGAACGGGCTGGCCATGCGTTTGTGCATGACGATGTCGCCCGGTTCGATCTGCGCGCGCGGGTCCAGCTGGGCGCGCTCGGAGCCGTGCTTGATGTTCTGCAGCGAATCCGGGGTGTTGGTGCGGGTGCCCCAGGTGCCAGCATCGATGCCCGATTCCAGGTAGGCCACGTAGGTCCATACCACCGGGCCACCGAGCTCGCGCACCAGGGCCGAGAGCGTGTTGATGTGCTCGATCTGGCGCGGGTCGGTTTCATAGGCGGTCTTGAAGGCATCCAGGTCGGTGTAGGCGCGCTGGACATCGATGTTGACGATGGCCGGGCGCTTGCCGAAGCCGAACTTGGCGCGGTTGGGGTTGGCACGGACCTGGTCCCAGTACTGGCGGGCGGTCAGGTTGGACGTTTCCATTACAGGCATGGGGAGTTCTCCGTCTGGCGGCAAGGTGGGAATCAGGCAGTGGCGGTGCGTTCGTTGCGCACCAGTGTTGCGACAAGCAGGGCCAGCACCAGCAGGCCACTGATCAGCTGGAAAGCCGGCGCATAGCTGCCGGTCATGTCCGAGATCTTGGCAGCCAGCCACACGCCCAGACCGGCAGTGGTGGCATCGAGCAGGGTGATGGTGCCCAGGATCTTGCCGGCCGAGCTCAAGCCAAAGGCATTGACCGCCAGCAGCTGGATCATCGTGTACAGGCCGCCCCAGCCCAGACCGAACAGGATCAGGGCGTACCAGATCAGGTCCACACGCATGGTGGCCATGATGAAACCACCGGCGGTCATCAGGGTCAGGTTGAGCAGGAACACCCGCTTGGGCGGAAAGATGTCGGCCAGCAGGCCGAAGGCGAACTTGCCCACCATGGCCAAGCCGAACATCACACCCAGACCGTTGCCGGCCTGGGCCGGTTCAAATCCCAGGTCGCGCATGTGCAGGAACAGGTTGGAGGAGGCGGCGATGATCGAGAAGAAGGTGGCCATGGCCACCACGGCCAACGCCCAGAAGGTACGGGTGCGCATGGCCTGGATATAAGACAGGTCGGTGTGGCGCTCGGCTTCGGGGATGGCGGCCGTTGCCGCCGCGGCCTTTTCCGCGCCCCACGGGGTCATGCCCAGAGCCTGCGGACTGCGCATGAAGGCAAAGGCCAGCAGCAGGAAGGCCACCGGGATGGCGGTTTCCCACAGCAGGGCCGCACGCCAGTCCATGGATTCGAGCAGCTTCACGCCCAGCTTGGGAAACACCATGCCCCCCAGGGAGGTGCCGATCAGCGCAATGCCGATGGCGGTGCCGCGGTGGGTGTGGAACCACTGGGAGATGAAGATCACCGCTACGTTGAGGCCGGCGGCGACCAGTACGGCAGCAAAGCCGATATGGATCAGATACAGGTGGGTGAGCGACTGCACGTGGGCATACGCCGCATACAGGGCAGCCAGCAGGGCGACGCCGGCCAGCACCAGCTTGCGCGGGCCGATGCGGTCGATCAGGGCACCCAGGAACGGGGCCATCCAGCCGGCCAGCACCAGGGTGAGCAGGTCACGCAGCTTCAGCTCGCTGCGGCTCCAGCCGAATTCCTTCAGCAGTGACTCGTCAAAGGCGGTCAGACCGGTCACGGTCAGGCCGTTGGAGACCAGCAACACCAGCATTCCCATCAATGCCATCAACCACGGGTAGTAACGCTTCATCTTCTTGCCTCGGTAGGTGACCACGGAAGAAGACATGCCCGTGGGGGATTTCCGGTTTCCGGCGTTGACCGGGACGGGAAGGCATGCCTACACTTTGTCCGGACAAAGTTTGCCACAGTATTCAACCGCGGAGGAAGTCATGCAGACCGTCATCGTGCTGTTCAATCTCAAGCCGGGTGTGGATGTCGCCCAATACGAGGCCTGGGCCCGTGACAGCGACCTGCCGGTAGTCAATGGCCTGCCGTCGGTGGAAAAGTTCGAAGTGCTCAAGGCCTCGGGCCTGCTGATCGGCGAAGGCAAGTCGCCGTACGAGTACATCGAAATCATCCGTGTTCCGGACATGGCTGCCTTTGGCGCCGACCTGTCCGATCCGGCCGCCCAGGCCGGCGCAGCGCAGTTCCAGCAGTTTGCTGACAACCCGCTGTTCATCCTCACCAGCGCCCTCTGATCCCACAAGGAAACTTTCGTCCAATGGCACGTTTCCCCGAATTGAATGGCAAGGTTGCCCTGATCACCGGCGCTGGCCGCCGCGGCGGCCTGGGCGAGGGCATCGCCCGTCGTCTGCTCGAAGAAGGCTGCAAGGTCGTGCTGACCGACATCGGTCAGGCACGCGGTGCCGAAATGCCGGCCACCGCCGTGGGCACCGATGAAGAAATGGCCCAGGTTGCCGCAGAGCTGGCCGCTGCCAGCGGTGGTGAGTGTGTGGCCATGGCGCTGGACGTGCTCGACGAAGCCCAGGTGCAGGCGGTGGTCGCTGCCACCGTGGAGAAGTTCGGCAAGCTGGACATCCTGGTCAACAACGCCGGTATCGGTTACCTGATGAAGGGCATCGTGGACATCGAGGCCAGCGAGTGGGATGCGGTGCTCGGGGTCAACCTGCGCGGCCCGTTCCTGACCATCAAGCACGCCGGCAGGCAGATGATTGCCCAGGGCGGCGGGCGCATCGTCAACATCGCCTCGCAGGCCGCCAAGTCGGCCTTCCCGCACGCGGCGGCCTACTGCTCGTCCAAGCACGGCCTGGTCGGCCTGACCCGCGTCGCGGCGATGGAGCTGGGTGGCCACGGCATCAACGTCAATGCGATCTGCCCCAACCATGTCACCACCGGCCTGGGTGCCTGGCAGAACGAATACTTCGCCGCCAAGCAGGGCAAGACCGTGGACCAGTACCTGGCCGAGATGCGAGGGCGCATTCCGCTGGGTCGCCCGGGCCTGCCCAGCGATACCGCTGCCGCCACCGCTTTCCTGTGCTCCGACGATGCGGTCTACATCACCGGCGAGGCGATCAACGTCTCCGGCGGTGAGGAAAACCACTGACCCGACCCTTTCCTGATCGAGATCGCGCAATGAGCAAGCCTGTTTACCACTGGCCCAACAACGCCCGCCTGGCCCTGTCGGTGGTGGTCAATGTCGAGGAGCTGTCCGAATACAACGTCGGCCAGGGGGACAAGATCACCGAGCCGGTGGACGAGCTGCATGTGACCCTGTCCAAGCCGGTGCGCAACTACGGCAACGAGTCCAACTATCGCTATGGCATCAACGAGGGCCATGCCCGCATTGCCGCGCTGCTGGACAAGTACAACGTCACCAGCACCTACACCGCAGCGGCGGTGTCGCTGGAACGTGCCCCGGAGATTGCCGCCTACCTGCGCGACAACCGCCACGAGGTCTGCTCGCACGGCCACCGCTGGATCCACCAGTTCCGCTTCAACCAGGAACAGGAGCGCCAGTTCATCCGTGATGCCGCCGACAGCATCGAGGCGACCACCGGCCAGCGTCCGGTCGGCTGGCTCTCGCGCTACCTGCACACCGCCGACACCCGTCGCCTGCTGCAGGAAGAGGGCTATCTCTACCACATGGACGACTACTCGGCCGATGCCCCGTTCTGGGGTGAGGTGGAAGGCAGTGACAAGCCGATGATCGTGGTGCCGTACCAGTTGGACACCAACGACATGAAGATGTGGGTGGCCCCGTCCTACCTGCCCAAGGACTGGCTGGACTACGCCATCGATTCGTTCGACACCCTGTACGCCGAAGGCGAGAACAGCCCGAAGGTGATGTCGCTGGGCCTGCACCTGCGCATCATCGGTCGCCCGGGCCGCATCGGTGCCTTCGAGAAGTTCCTGCAGTACGTGGCCACCAAGCCGGGTACCTGGTATGCCACCCGCCGCCAGATTGCCGAGCACTTCGCCTCCCAGGTGGCCGCACCGTGAGCACCGGCCTGACCAACCCGCGCCGTTGCCTGCTGTTCGTTCCGGGTTCGCGCCCGGAGCGTTTCGCCAAGGCCGTGGCCACCGGTGCCGACCAGGTCTGCATTGACCTGGAAGACGCGGTGGCCCCGGGCGACAAGGAAACCGCCCGCGCGGCGGTGATCGACTTCCTCGCCCAGGCCCAGGCCGGCAGCAACGAGATCGGCCTGCGCGTGAACCCGGTCAGCAGCGAGCTGGGCAAGGCCGACCTGGCCGCCCTGGCCGCGGCCGGTGTACGCCCGGCCTTCGTGATGCTGCCCAAGGTGGAAAGCGCGGCCGAACTGGCTGCCGCCGATGCCGCCCTGGCCGCGATCGACACCGGCTTCATCGTGCAGATCGAAACCCCCAAGGGCCTGCTGGATGCGCGCCAGATCGTGGCTGCCAGCAGCCGTGTGCAGGCGCTGATGTTTGGCGGCTTCGACTACATCGTGGCCCTGCGTGGCCGTGCCGGCTGGGAGAGCTTCTTCCACCCGCGCGTGCAGCTGGCCACCGTCGCTGCCGAGGCCAATGTCGGCTGCATGGACGTGCCGTACCTGGACATCAAGGACGAGGCCGGCCTGCGTGAGGAAACCGACCGCGTGATCGCCCTGGGCTTCACCGCCAAGGCGGCGATCCACCCGGCCCAGGTGGACACCATCCAGAGCCGTTACCTGCCTACCGCCAACGAGCTGGATTACGCCCGCCGCGTGGTCGCAGCCATGGCCGACAACGGCGGTGGCGCGGTGGCCGTGGACGGCAAGCTGGTGGACCGCCCGATTGAAATTGCCGCCGAACGTGCCATTGCCCTGGGGCTGCACGGCCTGCGCCAGGACTGACCGCTTTATCGCTGCATTGAACAGGGGGCATTGCCCCTCTTTGACCGAGCTGCGCCCGCAAGCCAGCACAAACCGAACGCAAAAGGACACCTCCCATGGTTCAGAACGTCAAGCAGATCGCTGAAAACCGTTTCCGTGAGACCTTCGGTCGTCACTACGAAGAGTTCAATGTCGGTGACATCTACGAGCACCGCCCGGGCCGTTCGATCACCGAGACCGACAACACCTGGTTCACCCTGCTGACCATGAACACCCATCCGATGCACTTCGACAAGGAGTACGCAAAGGAATCGGAATTCGGCAAGTGCATCGTCTGCTCGCCGTTCACCGTGGCCCTGATGGTGGGCATGAGCGTGACCGACGTGTCGCAGAAGGCCATTGCCAACCTGGGCTGGGGCGACATCAAGATGACCTTCCCGCTGTTTGTCGGCGACACCCTGGTGTGCGAATCCAAGGTGCTGGCCAAGCGTGAGTCGGCCTCGCGTCCGGGCGCCGGCATTGTCACCGTGCAGACCGATGGCTACAACCAGGACGGCAAGCTGGTGTGCACCTTCACCCGCACCATGCTGATTGCCAAGATCGGCCACTCGGTCGAAGACAAGGTCAACTACTGAGGTCTATGGCCATGAGCACCGAAATGGATCTGATGTGGGGCCCGGAAGAAGAGCAGACCCTGCTGGACGCCATCGACAACTGGGTGGAAAAGTCGGTTGCCCCGATTGCCCAGGAGTACGACCAGGAAGACAAGTACCCGCATCAGCTGGTCGAGGAGATGAAGGACCTGGGCCTGTTCGGTGCCACCATCTCGCCCGAATACGGCGGCCTGGGCCTGCCGGCGCGCATCTACGCCAAGATCGTGGTCAAGGTCGCTTCGGTGTGGATGGCGCCGACGGGCATCTTCAACTCGCACCTGATCATGGCTGCGGCCATCGAGCGTTGCGGTACCGAAGAGCAGAAGCGCAAGTACCTGCCGCGCATGGCTACCGGTGAGCTGCGTGGTGGCCTGGGCCTGACCGAGCCCAATGCCGGCACCGACCTGCAGGCGATCCGCACCGTGGCCAAGCGCGAGGGTGACCATTACGTCATCAACGGCGCCAAGACCTGGATCACCAACTCCATGTACGGCGACATGATCCTGTTGCTGGCCAAGACCGACCCGGAGGCGCAGCCGCGCCACAAGGGCATGACCATGTTCATCGCCGAAAAGAGCGAAGGCTTCATCGTCGCCAAGAAGATGAAGAAGGCCGGTTACCGTGCCATCGACACCTGCGAGCTGGTGTTCGAGAACTACAAGGTGCCGGCCGACTGCGTGCTCGGCGGCGAAGAAGGCAAGGGCTTCCTGCATGCCGTCGGTGGCCTGGAACTGGGCCGCATCAACGTCGCCGCCCGTGGTTGTGGCATCGCCGAAGGCGCGCTGCGCCTGGCGGTGCGCTACGCCCAGGAGCGCATGACCTTCGGCAAGCCGATTGCCGAGCACCAGGCCATCCAGCTCAAGCTGGGTGAAATGGCGGCCAAGGTCGAGGCCTCCAAGCTGCTGATCGAAAGCGCCGCCAATGCCTATGACAAGGGCGAGCGTTGCGACATGGAAGCGGGCATGGCCAAGTACTTTGCCACCGAAACCGGCGTGTTCTGCGCCCAGGAAGGCATGCGTATCTTCGGCGGCTACAGCTACTCGGTGGAATATGACATCGAGCGCTTCTACCGCGATGCGATGCTGATGTGCATCGGCGAAGGCACCAACGAGATGCAGCGCATCATCATTGCCAAGCAGCTGGTTGCCCGCAACAAGATCTGATCCGCGCCACCGTCGCGTGTCTCTCGCTGCGGTGGCCCTTGCGGGTTGCCGCAGCGTTTTTATTTTCAGTATTGGGATAAATCATGAAAGACCTTCCGCTAAAGGGCCTGCGCATCGTTGCCGTGGAACAATACGGCGCCGGCCCCTATGGCTCGATGCACCTGGCTGACCTCGGCGCGGAGGTGATCAAGATTGAATCGCCGCCGGGCGGCGATGTGTCGCGCTCCACCGGCCCGTATTTCCTGGGCCAGGGCGACAGCCTGTTCTTCCAGACCTTCAACCTCAACAAGCGCTCGCTGCGCCTGGACCTGAAGGCAGCCGAAGGCCGTGAGGTGTTTGAAAAGCTGATCGGCACCGCCGATGCGGTGCTCAACAACCTGCGTGGTGACCAGCCGGAAAAGCTCGGCCTGGATTACGCCAGCCTGTCCAGGATCAACCCGAAGATCGTCTGTGCGCACCTGTCCGCCTATGGCCGTGACAACGAGCGTGCCGCCTGGCCGGGCTATGACTACCTGATGCAGGCCGAGGCCGGTTTCATGGCCCTGACCGGCGAGCCGGATGCACCGCCGGCACGCTTCGGCCTGTCCATGGTCGATTTCATGACCGGCACCACCATGTCCATGGCCTTGCTGGCCGGCGTGGTCGGTGCGATGCGCACCGGCATCGGCCGCGATGTGGACGTGAGCCTGTTCGACGTGGCCCTGCACCAGCTCAGCTACCCGGCCACCTGGTACCTCAACAACGGCCACCGCACCGAGCGCCTGGAGCGCAGCGCGCATCCATCCACCGTGCCGTGCCAGGTCTACCGCACCGCCGATGGCTGGATCATGGTGATGTGCATGCTGGAGAAGTTCTGGCAGACCTTCGTTGCCGGCATCGGTTCGCCGGCCTGGGCGGGCGAGGCACGCTTTGCCAACTTTGCCGCCCGCCGCGAATCGCGCCTGGAGCTGACCCCGCTGGTGGACGAAGTGCTGTCCACCCGCACCACCGCGCAGTGGATGGAGGTGTTTGCCGGCAAGATCCCGGTGGCGCCGATCCTGGATGTGGCTGCCGCGCTGGACAACCCGTACGTGGAGCGCGTGGGCATGGTGCAGACCATCGACCACCCGCAGGGCCCGCAGCGCGTGCTGTGCAACCCGGTCAAGCTGGATGGCCAGCGCCTCACCGGCGCGGCCTGCCCGCCGCTCAATGCCGATGCCCAGGAGCTGCTGGCCGAGCTGGGCTATGACGATGCCGCCATCGTGCGCCTGCTGGGAGAACTGGCATGAAGCTGGAAGGCGTCCGCGTGCTGGACCTGTCGCTGTTCCTGCCCGGCCCGCACCTGACCATGGTGATGGCCGACCACGGCGCCGAAGTGATCAAGATCGAGCCGCCCAGCGGCGAGCCGGTGCGCGAGGTTGGCCTGAAGCAGGCGGGCGTCACCACCTGGTTCCGCAATACCCACCGTGGCAAGCGCTGCATCGTGCTGGATTTGAAGAGCGAGGCCGGCAAGGCCGCGTTCGCCAAGCTGGTGGAATGGGCCGATGTGGTGGTGGAAGCCTTCCGCCCCGGCGTGGCCAAGCGTCTGGGCATTGATTACGCCAGCTGCCAGGCCATCAATCCGCGCGTGGTGTACTGCTCGATCAGCGCCTTCGGCCAGACCGGGCCCAAGGTCAACCGCCCCGCACACGACCTGGCCATGCAGGCCGACACCGGTGTGGTCAGCCTCAACCGCGCCCCGGACGGCACCCCGGCCATGCCGCACATGCCGGTGGCAGACATGTGCGGTTCGTTGATGGCCATGAGCGGCATCCTGATGGCCCTGCTGCGCCGGGAGAAAACCGGCCAGGGCGACTACATCGACATCTCGATGCAGGACGCGCTGATGAGCTGGCTGCCCAATGTGGTGGGCCCGCCGTTTGCCCAGGGCCGCGACCCGGTGATCCAGGACGAGCGCAGCTGGGGCGGCAATGCCATGTACCGCCTGTACCAGTGCAGCGATGGCCGCTGGCTGGCCATTGGTGGCTCGGAGCACAAGTTCGCCGAAAACCTGCTGCTCGCCTTGGGCCGCCCGGACCTGATCGCCCTTTGCCACCTGCCACCTGGGCCGGGCCAGGACCCGGTCAAGACCTTCCTGGCCGAAACCTTCTCGCGCCGCTCGCTGGTGGAATGGACCCTGTTCCTGCACGACGTCGATGTCTGCTGGGCCCCGGTCAAGACCCTGACCGAAGCCTTCAATGATCCGCACACCGCCGCCCGCGAGATGGTCTGGACCGACCCGGACGGCGGCAAGCATCTGGGCATCCCGATCAAGTTCGCCAACGAACCCGGCCGCATCAACCCGGCGCTGGATGCCATTGGCGGCTCCACCGACGCGGTGCTCAAGGAACTCGGCCTGGGCTGAGCCTCCGGCCTGGGGTTGGCCCTCAGCCTGTCGGAGCGGCCCCGGCCGCGATGGCTTTGTGGGAGCGGCGCCCGCCGCGATGCCTTGCCGATAAGCCCAACCACCAACGGCGCCTTGTGGCGCCGTTGGTGTTCATGGCCTCAAACGGTCGCGCCCTGGTGCGCACCCACAGCTGGATCGGCAATGGCAAGTCCAGCCCAAACAGACCAGCGCTGTTTGCAGGAGCGACCCTGGCCGCGATG
>JBJEWP010000011.1:0-24862 GCA_051885115.1 Stenotrophomonas sp.
AACAGGAAGCTGCCGATTGGCTTGTCGGCACCACCCAGGCCGGAACGGGCCATCTTGATCGCCGAGGCCAGTGTTTCGATCGCCGGATCCTGGCCAAAAATCACCATTTTCAGATTGCGCTCCAGATGGCGCAGGGTGTCCTTGTCACTGACGGTGACCTGCTTGGCCGGAATGCGCGCAATTTTGGCCACGATCGACTCGATCTCGGCCACATCGATGTGATTCTTGCGCTCACCGGCCGGCAACAGGCGCTGGCGCGCACCAGCCTCGTCGATAACGTCGATTGCCTTGTCAGGCAACAGGCGGTCGGCGATGTGCTTGACCGACAGGTCCACCGCTGCCTTGATCGCGTCCTCATCGTAGGTCACGCCATGGTGCTGCTCGTACTTGGGCTTCAACCCCAACAGAATCTGCACCGCCTCGCTCACGCTCGGCTCGACGATGTCGATCTTCTGGAAGCGCCGGGCCAGTGCGCGGTCCTTCTCGAAGATGCCGCGGTACTCCTGGAAGGTGGTCGAACCGATGCAGCGCAGCTCGCCGGAAGACAGCGCCGGCTTGATCAGGTTGGAGGCATCCATGGTGCCACCGGAAGCCGAACCGGCGCCGATGATGGTGTGGATCTCGTCGATGAACAGGATTGCCTGCGGATGCTTGCGCATCGCCGCCAGCACGCTCTTCAGGCGCTTTTCGAAATCACCACGGTACTTGGTCCCGGCCACCAGGGCGCCCAGGTCCAGTGAATAGATCACCGCGTCGGCCAGCACCTCGGGCACTTCGCCATCGACGATGCGCTTGGCCAGCCCTTCGGCAATGGCGGTCTTGCCGACGCCGGCCTCGCCCACATACAGCGGGTTGTTCTTGCGCCGACGGCACAACACCTGGATGGTCCGCTCGACCTCCTCGGCACGGCCGACCAGCGGATCAATCCGCCCGGCACGGGCCAGCTCGTTGAGGTTGTCGGTGAATTCGGCCAGCACGTCATTGCGTGCTTCGCCATCGAGCTCGGCCCGGCCTTCAGACTCGGCCGCCGGCGGCACCTCACCCTCCTCGCTGCCACGGGCCACCCCATGGGAGATGTAATTGACCACGTCCAGGCGGTGGATGTCCTGCTGGGACAGGAAGTACACCGCGTGGGAGTCCTTTTCACCGAAGATCGCCACCAGCACGTTGGCACCGCTGACTTCCTTCCGTCCGGAGGACTGCACGTGGTAGACCGCCCGCTGCAGCACCCGCTGGAAACCCAGGGTGGGCTGGGTGTCGCGCCCATCATCCTCGGGCAGACTCTGCACCGAGGACTGGATGGCCCCCTCCAGATCAGCGGCCAGGCGCAGCGAGTCCACCCCACAGGCCTTGAGCACCGCTTGAGCGGACGGGTTGTCGAGCAGGGAAAGCAACAGGTGCTCGACGGTCATGAATTCATGCCGCGCCTCGCGTGCACGCTTGTAGCACTGGCCAATGGTCTGTTCGAGGTCTTTGCTGAACATGGGCTACTCCGACGGCTGAATTGACACTATGGGGGTGCCAGTGGCGGTTTTCACCACCCTATCGGATCAACGTGTACATGTGGCGTTAGGGCTCGGGATCACACGGACTGCATGGTGCACAGCAGTGGGTGCTGGTTCAGCCGGGAAAAATCGTTGACCTGGGCAACCTTGGTTTCGGCCACTTCGCGGCTGTACTCGCCGCAGACACCCTTGCCACGGGTATGCACATGCAGCATCACCTGGGTGGCCTGTTCGATATCCATGGTGAAGAAGTGCTGCAGCACCTCGATGACGAAGTCCATCGGGGTGTAGTCATCATTGAGCAACAACACCTGCCAGCGACCGGGGGGCTGGAGCTGTGGCCGTCCGGTGGCCACGGCCAGCTCGTTCTCATGTTCAAATTGCTGCGTCATGCCCGGATTATAGCGGCCCGGCGGGCACACGCCCATGGACGCCCCCGGCAGGGCGCTGCAAAATGTCGGCCGCACTCATACCCACAGGGACGAACCTCATGAAGCAGTTGACGTGGTTGGCGCTGGCCGCACTGGCCTCGCCAGCGGGGCTGGCCTTGGCCGCCGACGCGGACCGGGCAATCGGTCGCCAGCTCGACAGCCTGGATTACACCTACGAGATCGACGCCGACGGCGATTACCAGATGGTGTTTGACATGGCCGATGGCCGCACCCAGTTGGTCTACGTGCGTTCGAGCATCGAGAACTACGGCAGCCTGAGCGTGCGCGAGATCTGGTCGCCCGGCTTCCGCATCAAAGGCAGCGACTTCCCCGCCGCCGTGGCCAACCGGCTGCTGCTGGACTCCAACAATGCCAAGATCGGCAGTTGGGTGCGGCAGGGTGACATGGCCATGTACGTGGTCAAGATCGACGCCAATGCCAGCGCCGACAACCTTTCCGATGCCATTGATGCGGCCATCAAGACCGCCGACAAGCTGGAACAGGAGCTGACCCTGGGTGCCGACGAGTTCTGACATGCGCCTTGTTGATGGCCGCTGGGCGCCTCATGTCACCGTGGCAACGATTGTCAGCAACGGCACACAGGTGCTGCTGGTCAGTGAGAACATCAATGGCCAGCTGCTGCTCAACCAGCCGGCCGGGCACCTGGAAGCGGATGAATCGCTGGCCGCTGCCGCTGTGCGCGAAACCCTGGAAGAAACCGGCTGGGAGGTGGAGCTGACCGGTCTGGTCGGCATCTACCAATGGCAGGCTGACGATGGCACCGCCTTCCTGCGCTTCACCTTTGCTGCCCGCCCGCTGCACCACCACCGGCAGCGGCCGCTGGATGTCGGCATCGAGCAGGCGTTGTGGCTGGAGCCGTCCAGTCTGGCCGGCCACCCGGCCCTGCGCAGCCCACTGGTGGCACGCTGTGTGGCCGACTGGCAAGCCGGCCAGCATTACCCCCTGTCTGTACTGGAAGTTGTCCCATGACCCCTCCCCGCATCATCGTTGGCGTCTCCGGCGGCGTGGACTCGTCGGTGGCCGCGCTGCGCCTGGTCCAGGCCGGCGAGCCGGTAGCCGGGTTGTTCATGCAGAACTGGGCCGATGATGGCAGCGGGCATTGCCGCGCCGAGGAAGACCGCCGCGATGCGGTGGCCGTTTGCGGCAAGCTCGGTATCGCCTTCCACTTCCGCGATTTCTCCAGCGAATACTGGGCCGGGGTGTTCGAGCACTTCCTGGCCGAATATGCCGCCGGGCGCACCCCCAACCCGGACGTGCTGTGCAACCGCGAGGTCAAGTTCAAGCATTTCCTGGATGCGGCCCAGGCGCTGGGCGCCGAGCGCATCGCCACCGGCCACTACGCCCGGGTCGACCAGCACCAGGGCAGCTGGCGGTTGTTGCGCGGCGCTGACCGCAGCAAGGACCAGAGCTATTTCCTGCACCAGCTCGGCCAGGCCCAGCTGGCCCGCACCCTGTTCCCGATCGGCGAGCTGGAAAAGCCCGCCCTGCGCGCCCTTGCCGCCGAAGCCGGGCTGGGCACCGCGACCAAGAAGGACTCTACCGGCATCTGCTTCATTGGCGAGCGCGACTTCCGCCAGTTCCTGTCGCAGTACCTGCCGGCCCGCCAGGGGCAGATCCGTGACGCCGACGGCGTGGTGATTGCCCAGCACCCCGGGGTGTTCTATTTCACCATCGGCCAGCGCGAGGGCCTGAACATCGGTGGCGTGCGCGGCCGCGCCCAGGCGCCGTGGTTCGTGGTTGGCAAGGACGTGGCCAGCAACACCCTGTATGTGGAGCAGGACAGCAACAGCCCGTGGATGCTCTCGCGCCGCCTGCGCAGCGAGACCATGCACTGGGTCAGCGGCCAGGCCCCGGCGCGCAGCTTCCGCTGCACCGCGCAGACCCGCTACCGCCAGCCCGACGAGGACTGCCAGGTCAGCGTGCGCGAGGATGGCAGCCTGGATGTATTGTTTGACCGCCCGCAGCGGGCCGTTACCCCCGGCCAGTCGCTGGTGCTGTACGACGGCCCGGTCTGCCTGGGTGGTGCCGTCATCGCCGCCACCGACGCCCCGATGGAACGCCGCCTGGCCGGCACTTCACTAGACGAGATCTGACACCATGAGCTTGACCATCGACGACCGCATCCTTGCCCTTGCCGGCATGGCCCAGGCCCTGCAGCAGGTACGCCGCATCGCCGATACCGGCCAGTCCGACAGCCGCGTGGTGGCCACCGCCATCAACAGCGTGCTGCAGATCGATGCGCCCGATGTGGCGGCGGTCTACGGCGGCAGTCTGGCCCTGGGTCCGGGGCTGCGCCTGCTGCACAACCAGCTCAGTGGGCAGAACCAGGACAAGACCCTTGGCAAGCTGGCGTTGGCCGTACTGCAGGTGGAGCGCCGCTTTGCCAGCACGCCGGCCTGCATGCAGGCCGTTGCCGCCGGAATCGAGCCGATTGCCCTGCAGGTCGAGCGACTGGGTGATGCCGCCCACCCTGACGTACTGGCCGCGGTCGGCGCCCTGTATGCGGACACCATCAGCCAGCTGCGGCCGCGGGTGATGGTCCAGGGCAACCCACACTACCTGGGCCAGGCCGGGGTGGTGGCCGAGATCCGCGCCCTGCTGCTGGCGGCGGTACGCTCGGCCATGCTGTGGCGCCAGGCCGGCGGCAATTACTGGGATTTCCTGTTCTTCCGTGCACGCCTGCTGGCCGCAGTGGAGCGCGCCCTGCGCTGATTTGCGGCAAATATGCCGCCTGGGCTAAAGGCCGGGGCACAGGCGCCGATATGGGAGATGTGACTCTCCCGAGAACGGACATGACCCCTCGTCCCCTGATGCTGCTTGCCGCCCCGCTGGCGTTTTCGTTGTTGCTTGTCCTGAGCCTGGCACTGGCCTGGCCCGCACCCCTGCTGTGGGCGATCTTGCTGACCCAGGTGGCCAGCTGGGCAGTCTTCGCCTGGTGGCAACTGCAACAGCGCCCCCCTTCCGCCCGGTCCAGCAGCCAGGAAAACACCCGCCTGCTGCGCGAGCAGGAACAGCTGCTGGCCGAACTGCGCAACTATATCGGCGGTGAAGTGGACGGCACCCGCGCTGAAGTGGAGCGTGCCCGCGACCTGATCCGCCAGGCCGTGGCCGGCCTGGGTGGCAGCTTTGACGCGATGATGCGCAAGTCGCGCCAGCAGAGCCAGGCAGTCAGCCGCATCGTCGATCGCGCCGGCGAGGACGGCAGCAGCGGCGTGGACGTGGCCCGCTTCGCCCAGCACGCCAGCCAGCGCATGGAGCAGCTGGTGGAAGCCCTGGAGCAGGTCAGCGGCCAGAGCAATGTCACCGTCTCCCACATCGACCAGATGGCCCAGCACCTGGACGGCATCTTTGCCCTTCTGGAGGACGTCAAGTCCATTGCCGACCAGACCAACCTGCTGGCCTTGAACGCGGCAATCGAGGCAGCCCGTGCCGGCGAGGCCGGGCGTGGCTTTGCCGTGGTCGCCGATGAGGTGCGCAACCTGTCCGAACGCTCGACCACCTTCAATGAGCAGATCCGCAAGCTGGCCCACAGCTCCAAGGACGCCATTTCCAAGGTGCGCGAGACCGTCACCCAGATGGCTTCGCGTGACATGGACCGCTCGCGTGAAGCGCGCCAGGAAGCGGCGGTGATGCTCGACAGCGTGGCCGCGATCAACAACGCCCTGAGCGATGGCATGCGCGAAATTGCCGACTGCGGCCGCGCCATCGATGGCAGCGTCAGCGAGGCCGTGCGCTCGCTGCAGTTCGAGGACATCGCCACCCAGGCCCTGGGCAGCGCCCATACCCACCTGGACCGTCTACTGACCATCAACCAGGAAGCCGCTGAGCTGCAGACGCTGCTGGCCAACAGCCAGCACGGCGATTCGGAAATGCTCGGCAACCTGCAGCGCACCAGCCAGCGCCTGCAGCAGATGCGCAGTGACTGGGCACGGCCGCCGCACAAGCCGGTGGCCCAGAAGGACCTGGGCAGCGGTACCGTCGAGCTGTTCTGAGCCTGCCCGCCGCCCGGGCAAACACCACCGGCCCGCTGCGCCTTTGCCCGGCGGGCCGGCGCGTTATCATGAGGCACCTGCCCACTGCCCAGAACATGACCGGCGATCCGCACCAGACCACTGCCCCTGCCGGCCAACCGTCGCGCTGGCACCTGCCGGTACTGCTGCTTTCGCTGCTGCTCTGCCTGCTGCTCGCCGTTTTGCCCGCTGCCCACCCGGCGCTGCTGCCCGCGCTGCTGCTGTGCGCCCTGCTGCTCAGCGCCAGCCTGGCCATCCGCCAGCACCGCTGGCATGCACACGCCAGCGTGCGCCAGCATCAGCACACCCTCAGCCGCCTGGCCCAGGCCCTGCCCGATGCCCTGCTGATCGTCCAGGACGGGCGCATCGTCTACCACAACCAGGCCGCCCGCCCGCTGCTGGCCGAGGCCAGCCAGACCAGGCCCAGCGCCGAGCTGGCCACCCTGCTGGACACCCTTCCCGAGTCGGCGGCCGGCCAGCACGGCCCGCTGCGCTGCACCCTGCCCACCACCGATGGCAGCGCGCTCGCCGCCCTGGTCACCACCGCGGCATTCAGCCATGAGGGGTTGTCCGCGCAGCTGGTGCTGATCCATGACATCAGCCAGGTCGAACAGGCCCGCCAACAGCTGCAGGACAGCAACCGCGAGCTGCAGGCCATGGCACAGCGCCTGTTCACCGTGCAGGAAGAAGAGCGCCGCGCCATCTCGCGCGACCTGCACGATGACATCGGTCAGTCGATCACCGCGATGAAGCTGGCCGCCCACGCCGCCATCGACGAGCCTGATCCGGCCCAGCGCCGCGAGGACCTCGGCCTGCTGCTGGAGATGGCCGACCAGACCGTGGGCCGCCTGCGCGACCTGTCCACCCTGCTGCGCCCGCCCCAGCTCGACGCGCTCGGCCTGGAAGCCGCGCTGAGCTGGCAGGTGCGCACCATCCTGCGCAACAGCCAGGTGCAGTTCCAGGTCAGTACCGCCCCCCTGTCCCAGCGCCCGGCCGCCGTGTGCGAGCAGGCCTGTTTCCGCATTGCCCAGGAAAGCCTGACCAACATCGTCCGCCACGCCCATGCCGGCAGCGTCAACCTGCGCCTGCAGCAAACCGCCGACGCCTGGATGGAGCTGAGCATTGACGACGACGGCGACGGCTTCGAACTCGACGGCCCCCGTGGCCTGGGGCTGGCGGTGATGCGCGAGCGTGCCCAGGGGGTCGGCGGCCGCCTGCATATCGACAGCGCTCCCGGTGCCGGCACCCGCATCCGCTGTCACCTTCCCTTCCAGCCGGTGGTCACCGGCCCCTATGGCCCGGTCAACGCATGAACCCTGTCTCGCCCCTTACCCCGCCGGAGATGGCCGAACGCCTGGGCGCGGGCAACCCTGCGCTGCGCGCCATGGTCGAGCAGGCTTGCCAGGGCGGCACCCCGCTGATGCTGCTGCACCTGGACATCGACCACTTCGCCTCGGTCAACGAGAACATGAGCGAGGCCATCGGCGACATGGCCCTGGCCCTGATTGCCCAGCGCCTGCGCGACTACCTGGGCAACCGCGGCCAGGTCTGGCGTCACGGCAGCGACGAGATGATCATTGCCATCCCGCGCACCCCGACCACCCCGGCCCCGCTGACCCTGGCCGAGGAGCTGCGGCTGCAGCTGGAGCTGCCGCTGCCGGTGTTGCCCTACACCCTGTTCCTGTCCGGCAAGATCGGCGTCTCGCTGTGCCCGGAGCATGCACGCAATGCCTCCAGCCTGCTGGACATGGCCGAGTCGGCGCTGATGGTGGCCGCGCGCGAGGGCGGCAACATTGTCCACCTGCACAACGACCAGGCCAGTACCAGCGCGCACATGGAAAACACCATTGCCCGCCAGATCGTCGATGCCATTCCCAACAACGAGCTGCGCCTGCGCTACCAGCCGCTGGTCAGTGCCCACGATGGCCGGGTGACCGGCATGGAGGCACTGCTGCGCTGGCAGTCGCCGACCCTGGGCATGATGGTGCCGGAGCGTTTCATGCGCACCGCCGAACGCCTGGGGGTGATCATCCAGATCGGCGCCTGGGTGATCGAAGGCGCACTGAACCAGGCCCGGCAGTGGCGCAACCAGGGCTTTGATGACTTCACCATCGCGGTCAACGTTTCCACCCTGCAGCTGCTGCGCCCGAGCTTCTACAACGAGGTGATCAGCGCCCTGCAGCTGGCCGGGGTACCGCCACAGACGCTGACCCTGGAGATCAACGAAAGCGCGCTGACCAACAACGTGGCCTTCGTCCACGACACCCTGACCAAGCTGCGTGCCGAAGGCATCAGCCTGAGCCTGGACAACTTCGGCACCGGCGATTCCAGCCTCAGCGCGCTGGTGCGCTACCCGGTGGACAAGCTGAAGATCGACCGCAGCTTCATCAAGACCGCCCCGGTGGGCAACCGCGAGGCGGCAATCAGCCGCACCATCATCGCCATGGGCCACCAGCTGGGCATGACGGTGATTGCCAACGGGGTGGAAAGCCAGGCCCAGCTGGGCTTTTTGCGCCGCAATGACTGCGATGTGTTCCAGGGCTACATGTTCGGCGAGCCGATGAGCGCCGATGCCGCCGGCATGACCCTGCGCCGGCGCTACCTGCGCCCGGACGCCTTCGCCGAAAACCGCCCCGACCGCACCCTGCTGCTGCTCGATGATGAAGAGAACGTGCTGCGCTCGCTGGTGCGCCTGTTCCGCCGCGACGGCTACCGCATCCTGGCCGCCGGCAACGTGCGCGATGCCTTCGACCTGCTGGCGGTCAACGATGTCCAGGTGATCCTGTCCGACCAGCGCATGAGCGACATGTCCGGCACCGAGTTCCTGGGCCGGGTGAAGATGCTCTACCCGGGCACCATCCGCATGGTGCTGTCCGGCTACACCGACCTGAACACCGTGACCGAGGCGATCAACCGCGGCGCGATCTACCGCTTCCTGACCAAACCGTGGAACGACGAGGAGCTGCGCGAGCACATCCGCCAGGCCTTCCGCACCTACGAGGAGCAGCGCCGGGCCAGCAGCGGCTGAACCTCGCGCGCTGGCAGCTCAGCCCTGGCCGCTGGCGCTGGCCGGCTGGTTGACCGGCAACCAGACCCGGAACACCGAGCCCTGCCCCGGTGCACTGTCCACATCGATGCGGCCATGGTGCTTGTTGACGATCGAGTAGGAGATCGACAGGCCCAGCCCGGTGCCACTGCCCACCGGCTTGGTGGTGAAGAACGGGTCGAAGATGCGCTTGAGCACCTCGGCCGGAATCCCATTGCCGCTGTCGCGGCATTCCACCCAGACCATGTCCTGGTCCTGGCCGGTGCTGACCACGATGCTGCCGCGCTCGCCAATGGCATGGCCGGCGTTGAGCAGCAGGTTCATCCATACCTGGTTGAGCTCGGACGGCAGGCACTCGATCAACGGCAGCTCGCTGTAGCGGCGCTCCAGGGTGACCTTGTACTTGAGCTCGTTCCAGATGATGTTGATGGTCGACTCCAGCCCGGCATGCAGGTCCACCCGGCGCCAGGAATCACCCCGGCCGGAATAGGAGAAGTCCTTCAAATCACGCACGATGCGGGTCACCCGCTCGATGCCCTCGCGCGATTCGGCCAGCAGTTGCGGCAGGTCGCGGGTGATGAAGTCGATATCCAGCCGGCCACGGATCTCCTCGATCTCCGGCAGCATCTGCTTGGGATCGGGAGCGTGCAACGCCCGCTCGTAGGCCTCGATCACGGTGAACAGGCTGCGCAGGTATTCCTGCAGGCTGCCCAGGTTGGAATGGACATAGCCGATCGGGTTGTTGATCTCGTGGGCGACACCGGCGGCGAGCTGGCCGATGGAAGCCATCTTTTCCGACTGCAGCAGCTTTTCCTGGGTGCCGTTCAGGCGCAGATAGGCCTGGCGCAGCTCGGCATGGCGCTGCAGCAGCTGGCTTTCGTAGTCCTTGTGGCCTTCAATCTCGTGCACCAGGGCCAGGTACCAGGACTGCCCGTCATCGACATGGTGGGTCAGGTGGGCAATGACCACCCGCTCGCCGATCGGCAGCGAACCATTCCAGCTGCCCGACTCGCGGGCCAGCAGCAGCATCTGTTTGTCCAGGGTGAGCACGCTGCCTTCTTCGGGCAACAGCATCTGGCGCATGTGCGGGCTGGCTGCAGCCACCCCGCCGTCTTCGCGGAACACCAGCATGCCGTCGCTGCAGCGCTCGGCCAGGGCCTTGAGTACCGCCCCGGCAGGCATCTCGACACGTGAGTCCAGGTCAATCTTGAGCATGGCAGGCAGCAGTCAGCAAACAAATCCGCCCCATGATACCCCGCCCCCCTGCAGCGGGCCCGCCAGCTCAGGCCACCGCCAGCGAACGCGGCCGGATCACATGGCCGGCATGGCCATCGGCACCGTAGGCCGGTGCCACTTCGCTGCGACCGAGCTGGCGCAGGGCCAGGTTGACCTCACGCCGGCGCCGGGCCAGCAGACGGCCATTGGCACGGTTGCGCTCGGCCAGCTCGCGCAGGCGCTCGACATGTTCCAGCGGCGGCGCCTGTTCCAGTTCGCGCAGGGCCGCCAGCTTGTCGCGCGTGGCCTGGACCAGCGCGGGCACGTCGTTGTGCACGAGTGCATCTCGTTCGCCCTCCAGGGCGGCGGCCAAACGGTGCAACGGCTCAGCGGTCATTGTCGGTCACCCTGCCAGTTGGCGGTCAAATTCCAGCATTGCAGTGGCAATGCTGTCGGCATCGATACGGTAGCTGCCATCTTCCAGCGCGCGGCGCACGGCGGCGACCTTGGCCTCGTCAAAGGCCGGGCTGGCGGCCAGCTCGCGCTGCAGGTTGAGCAGGCTGGTGGCTTCACCGGTCAAACGCAGGCTGTCCATGGCGGGTACCGATTCGGTTGGGGCGCTGGAGCTGGCCGGTGACCGGGTGGCAGCAGTACTGCTGCGCAACAGCGGGGTGACCGGCAGGCCTCCATCGATCTTGTGGCTCATCGGGGGCTTCCTGACTGGGGTGGTGACCGTGATATCGGCAGCAATCGGTACGACTTTAGTGATCAACGCACCATCACCGTGCCATCGGCCTGGACCGTACCGGTGACGGTGCGGCGGGTGGACAGGTTCTCCACCGCGACCGAGTCGCCCAGGGCGCCATCGCGCAGCGCGCGTGCGGCCACCCGGATCTCCACACTACCACGCCGGGTCAGCAGTTCCACGTTCTGGCCACGGCGCACCAGCTGCTGTGCATGCAGGTCGTTGTGGGCCAGCAAACTGCCGGCCTGCAGGTGCCGGCGGGCGATGCGGCCGATGGCCTGCTCCGGGGTCACCAGCAGGGCCCGGGCCGCACCGGCAGTCTGCCGCGAGGTACTGGCCAGGTCGTCGGCAGACAGGGTCTGCCCGGCCTGGACCGCGCGGGCCAGGACCAGCACCGTGCGAGTGTTGGCCGCCACCACCGGCACGAACACACGCCAGCCGGCCGACACGCAGCTGACCTTGACCGTGGCCGCGGCCGTGACCTCGGCCTGCAGGGGCTGTGCGCAGCGGGCCAGGCGCAGGTTCGCATCCACCGTGGCCTGCCCGCCCTGGCCCAGGTCCAGTGCGGCCACCGCTGCTGCGGCGATCCGCGGCACCGGCTCGAAATCGGTCGCTGTCGACGCAGCTGGCAGGCCGATGGCCAGCACCAACAACAGCTGGGAAAGGATGCGCAGGTTCATGCCACACCCGATGCAAGGCATATGCCAGCGATGGCACTCAAGTGCGCGCCATTGCGGCCGATAGCCCCTTCCATGACACACGACCTGCTCAACCGCATCGACCAACGCACCCGCCTGGCCGGCCACAACCGCCTGGCCCTGCTGCTGTTCCGCCTGGGCGGGCGCCAGTTGTTTGGCGTCAACGTGTTCAAGGTGCAGGAAGTGCTGCGCCGCCCCACCCTGTTCCAGGTTCCCGGCCTGCCCAGCCAGTTTTCCGGCGTGGCCGATGTGCGCGGGCGCTCGATCCCGGTGTTGGACCTGGGGATGGCCATCGGCCACCCGGAGCGTCTGGAAAATGACAACGGTGACCCCGGCTACCTGGTGGTGACCGAGTTCAACCGCTCGCTGCAGGGCTTTCTGGTCAGCGGGGTGGAACGCATCGTCAACATCGCGGTGGAGGACATCCACCCGCCGCCGGATACCGGCAGTGAGTCCAGCCACCTGACCGCGGTGACCCGCTTCGGCGAGGAGCTGATCCAGGTGATCGACGTGGAAAGCGTGCTGGCCGACATCGCCCAGCTGCGCACCGACACCGTGCTGGATCCCTCGCTGAGCCTGCCGGAAGGCTGCCCGCCGCTGCATGTGCTGGTGGTGGATGACTCGCGGGTGGCGCGCCAGCAGATCCGTTCGGTACTGGACCAGCTCGGCGTGCAGACCACGCTGCTTTCCGATGGTCGCCAGGCACTGGAACACCTGCTGCAGATCCACGCCAGTGGCGAGGACCCCACCCAGCGCTATGCCATGGTCATCTCCGACATCGAGATGCCGGCCATGGACGGCTATACGCTGACGACGGAAATCCGCCGCCATCCGTCCCTGGCCGGGTTGTACGTGCTGCTGCACACCTCGCTGTCGGGGGTGTTCAACAACGCGATGATCGAGCGCGTGGGCGCCAACGCCTTCGTCGCCAAGTACAGCCCGCACGAGCTGGCCGAGCACCTGCTGCTGCGCCTGAACGAAGTGGCCCACGCCTTGATGGCCGAGGCCTGAGCACAGCGCCGCCGGGCTTCTGACACTGGCAGCTCCGGGGCAATTGGCACACATCTTGCCTTGACGGTGGCAACCCCATCGGAAGTGGCCGTGATGCCCGACCTGATCAAGAACCACCTCGGCCTGCACGCCCAGGCCCTGCCCCTGCGCGAGCAACGCCTGAAGTTGATTGCCAGCAACCTGGGCAATGCCGACACCCCCGGCTACAAGGCCCAGGACCTGGACTTCGATGCCGCCCTGCGCCACGCCCAGGGCCAGCAGGCCGACCCGCTCAACACCACCGATGCGCTGCACTTTGCCACCGGCAATGGCGGCCTGAACCCGTTCCAGGTGACCCGTGCCGGGCTGCAGCCCAACCTGGACGGCAACACCGTGGACGGTGATCTCGAGCGTGCGGCCTATGGCCGTGCCGCGCTGGAATACCGCGCCTCGATGAGCTTTGTCGAATCCAAGGTGCGCGGCATGCTCACCGCGATCACGGGGCAATAAGCCATGAGCAACCTGCCCATCTTCGATATCGCCGGCTCGGCCCTGTCGGCACAGTCGGTGCGCATGAGCACCATCGCCTCCAACCTGGCCAATGCCGACACCCTCTCCGGCACCGCCGAGGGTGCCTACAAGGCGCTGGAGCCGGTGTTCCAGGCCGTGGCCAGCCCGACCGACCGCAACGTCACCACGGTGCAGGTCAAGCAAGTGCGCGAAAGCCAGGCCGCGCCCATCCAGCGCTACGAGCCGGACCACCCGATGGCCGACGGCAATGGCTATGTGTATGCCCCGGATATCGACCCGGTGGCGCAGATGGTCAACCTGATCTCCACCTCGCGCAATTACCAGGCGTCGGTGGAGGTGCTCAACACCGCCAAGGACCTGGCCCTGGCCACCTTGAACATGGGCCGCTGAACATGAGCACGATCAACACCAACGCCGATCACTACAGCGCCCTGGGCCTGGGTGCCACCGGCGCGGCGGCACAGAAAGCCAGGAGCGACACCCTGGGCCAGGCCGACTTCCTGCTGCTGATGACCACCCAGCTGCAGAACCAGGACCCGCTCAAGCCGATGGACAACGCACAGATGGTGTCCCAGCTGGCGCAGATGTCCACCGTGCAGGGAATCGAGCAGCTCAACAGCTCGGTCAACGGCTTTTCCAACACCATGCTCAACGAGCAGATCCTCAAGGGCGCCGCCCTGGTCGGCCACCAGGTGCTGGTGCCCTCGGACGCGTGGGCCCTGGGCGAACAGGGCAGCGCCAGCGGGCTGGTCGTGGCCCCGGGCGCCGGCAGCCTGGAGGTGACCATCACCGACGCCAACGGCGATGTGGTGCACACCCTCAAGGTCGATGCCAGCGAAGCCGGCGAACTGCCGTTCCAGTGGGATGGCAGCACCGCCGACGGCAGGCAGCTGGACCCTGGCAAATACAGCCTGAAGGCCCGTTTTACCCCGGCCGACGGCACTGCCAGCGACGCACAGACCTATGTCCAGGCCCCGGTGGAGAGCGTCACCGTCGGCAGCGACGGCCTGTACCTGAACCTGAAGGACCTCGGCGCTGCTCCGCTGGAGCAGGTGCTGCGCGTCAGCTGATTCCTCCTCTTACCGCACATCACACGGAGTGCCGTCATGAGCTTCAACATTTCCCTGTCCGGGATCAACGCCGCCAGTACCGACCTGGGCGTCACCGCCAACAACATCGCCAACGTCAACACCACCGGCTTCAAGGAATCTCGCGCCGAGTTCGCCAACATGTTCCAGGCCTCCAGCTACGGCCTGTCGCGCAACGCCATCGGGGTCGGGGTGAAGACCTCGCAGGTGGCGCAGCAGTTCAGCCAGGGCTCGCTCAACACCACCGGCCGCTCGCTGGACATGGCCATTTCCGGCGAAGGCTTCTTCACCCTGAGCATGAATGGCTCGCGGGTGTATTCGCGCGCGGGCAACTTCCAGACCGATGCCCAGGGCTACGTGGTCAACGCCCAGGGCGCCCGCCTGCAGGTGTTCGCGCCCAATGCCAGCGGCAACGGCTTTGATGTCGGCTCGGTCACCGACCTGAAGCTGACCGGAAGCGATTCGGCGCCGAAGGAAACCAGCAGGGTGGACCTGGCCTTCACCCTGCCGGCCCAGGCACAGCCGCCGATCTCCACCCCGTTCGACCCGGCCAACACCAACTCCTACAACATGAGCAGCGGCGGGGTCACGGTGTATGACTCGCTGGGCGTGAGCCACACCCAGACCTCCTACTTCGTCAAGACCGCCAACCCCAACGAGTGGGCCGTGCACAACTACGTGGACGGGGTGGCCGTGGGCACGCCGACCACCCTGCAATTTTCCAACACCGGTGCCCTGACCAGCCCGGTCGACGGCCAGATCGCGCTGGATCCGTACACCCCGACCACCGGCGCCGGCGTGCTGGCGATGACCCTGGACATCAGCGGCTCGACCCAGTACGGCGAATCGTTCGCCCTGCGCAATACCGCCCAGGATGGCTATTCGGCCGGCAAGCTCGATGAGATTTCAGTGTCCGACACCGGCGTGGTGGTGGCCCGCTATTCCAATGGCGCGGACATCGCGCTGGGCCAGGTTGCCCTGGCCAACTTCAACAATGCCCAGGGCCTGACTCCGACCGGCGACAACGCCTGGGCAGAGTCCTTCGCCTCCGGCAGCGCCCGCGTCGGTGCACCCAACTCCTCGGACTTCGGCCAGCTGCAGTCGGGCACCCTGGAGGGCTCCACCGTCGACCTGACCGAGCAGCTGGTCAACATGATCGTGGCCCAGCGCAATTTCCAGGCCAATGCGCAGATGGTCTCCACCCAGGACCAGGTCACCCAGACCATCATCAACATGCGCTGATCGCGCCGCCAGCCACTGACGCGGAGATTCCCCCACCATGGACAAGTCACTGTATGTCGCCATGACCGGCGCCCGGGCCTCGCTGCAGGCCCAGGCCACGGTCAGCCACAACCTGGCCAATGCCAACACCGCCGGCTTCAAGCAGGTGCTGGCCAACACCAGCGCCTTCCCGGTCACCGGCGAAGGCTGGAACTCGCGCGTGGCCACGATCTACCACGACAGTGGTTTCAACCCGCGGGCCGGTTCCCAGCAGGCCACCGGCAATGCCCTGGACCTGTCACTGGCCGCCGGCAACTGGCTGGCGGTACAGGGCAGCGACGGGGCGCCGGCCTATACCCGCAACGGCGCCCTGCAGCTCACCGCCAACGGCCAGCTGGTCACCAGCGACGGTCACCCGGTGCTGGATGTGCGTGACCAACCGGTGGCGGTACCGCCGTTCCAGGCCATCGAGGTCGGGGCCGACGGCACCCTGTCGATCATTCCCCAGGGGGAGGGCCCGCAGACCATGAGCCAGGTGGCCCAGCTGCGCGTGGTGAGCGCCGACAACACCCGTCTGGCGCGCGGTCTGGATGGCCTGATGCGCAATACCAGCCCGGCCCAGGCTTTCCCCCAGGCCCAGGGCACGGCGCTGCATTCGGGCGTACTGGAAGGCTCCAACGTCGATGCCACTGGCGCCCTGGTGCAGATGATCAACCTGCAGCGCCAGTACGAGATGCAGGTCAAGGTGATCAAGCACGGCGACGAGAATGCACAGTCCGCCAACAGCCTGCTGCGCCTGAACGGATAACCGTCACCGCGAGCTGCAGACAACAGAAAACCGACGCCGGCGCGTCGGTTTTTCTTTGGCACGGCACATGCATTGCCTCGGGTGTAGCGGTCGCAACGCGGCCCCCTTGTAGAGGATGCAGACGATGAATCACGCCCTGTGGGTCGCCAAGACCGGCCTGGACGCCCAGCAGACACGCATGTCGGTGGTCTCCAACAACCTGGCCAATGCCAACACCACCGGTTTCAAGCGCGACCGTGCCGCCTTCGAGGACCTGCTCTACCAACAGGTCCGCCAGCCGGGCGGTGCCACCTCGGCGCAGACCCAGCTGCCGACCGGCCTGCAACTGGGTACCGGCGTGCGCGTGGTGGCCACCTCCAAGCATTTCGAGCAGGGCAGCCAGCAGCAGACCGGCCGCGCCCTGGACGTGATGGTCAACGGCCGTGGCTTCTTCGAGGTGCAGATGGCCGACGGCTCCAGCGCCTACACCCGCGATGGCAGCCTGCAGATCAATGCCGAGGGCGAGCTGGTGACCAACTCCGGCTATCCGATCCAGCCCGGCATCCAGGTCCCGGAAGGCGCGCAGAGCGTGACCATCGGCAATGACGGCACCATCAGCGTGCAGATGGCCGGTGAAACCGCCTCGATGGAGATCGGCATGCTCACCCTGACCGACTTCATCAACCCGGCCGGCCTGCAGGCCAAGGGCGAGAACCTGTTCGTGGAAACCACCGCGTCGGGCCCGGCGCAGAACGGCACGCCCGGCCTGAACGGCCTGGGCAACGTGGTCCAGGGCGCGCTGGAAGGCTCCAACGTCAACGTGGTCGAGGAACTGGTGTCGATGATCGAAACCCAGCGTGCCTACGAGATGAACGCCAAGGCCATTTCCACCACTGACCAGATGCTGGGTTACCTCAACCAGAACGTCTGACCCTGACCGGTGAGCCTCATGAACCTGCCCCTGCCCTTTATCAGCACGGCCTGTACCGCCAGCATGGCCCGCACGGTGCTGGCCACCCTTGCCGCGCTGCCGATGGCCGCCTGCAGTCTGGCCGGCGACATCCGCCCGTATGCCCCGCTGGAGCCGATGCCGCTGGCCGCAGCCCCGGTCAACAGCGCTGCTCCCGGCGCGATCTATGCCGCCGGCGGCAATGCCGGCGGGCTGCAGCTGTACGGCGACCGCCGGGCCCGCGAGGTTGGCGACCTGCTTACCATCGTGCTGCTGGAAAACACCACTGCGCAGGCCCGTGCCACCACTTCGGTGAGCAAGGAATCCGAGCTCAGCATCGGCTCGCCCAACCTGTTCGGCGCACCGGTCACCCTGGGCGGCAAGGACATCCTGTCGGCCTCGGCCAACGGCTCGCGTGACTTCGCCGGCAGTGGCAACACCGCCCAGTCCAACCGCCTGGCCGGCAACCTCACCGTGCAGGTGGTGCAACGCCTGGCCAACGGCAACCTGGTGGTTTCCGGGCAGAAGAACATCCGCCTGAACCAGGGCGACGAGCTGGTCCAGGTGCAGGGCATCGTGCGCCCGGCCGACATCAGCGCCGACAACACCATCGCCTCGTCCAAGGTGGCCCAAGCGCGCATCGCCTATGGCGGCCGTGGCGCGGTGGCCCAGTCCAACGCGATGAGCTGGCTGGGGCGCTTCTTCAACTCGGCCCTGGCCCCGTTCTGAAGGCACACCACCATGAACCTTTCCCGATACCTGCTGCCTGCCTGCGCCCTTGTCCTGGGCCTGGCCGCCGCCCTGCCCGCCGCCCGCGCCGAACGCATCAAGGACCTGGCCAGCATTGGCGGGGTACGCGGCAACGCCCTGGTTGGCTATGGCCTGGTGGTCGGCCTGGACAACAGCGGTGACCGCACCAGCCAGGCCCAGTTCACCGTGCAGAGCCTGAAGAACATGCTCGGCGAACTCGGGGTCAACATCCCGCCGGGGGTCAACCCGCAGCTGAAGAACGTGGCCGCCGTGGCCATCCATGCCGAACTGCCGCCGTTTGCCAAGCCCGGGCAGAACATCGACATCACCGTGTCCTCGATCGGCAATGCGGTGTCGCTGCGCGGCGGCTCGCTGCTGATGGCTCCGCTCAAGGGTGCCGATGGCCAGGTCTACGCCATTGCCCAGGGCAACCTGGTGGTCGGCGGCTTCGGCGCCGAGGGCCGCGATGGCTCGCGGGTGTCGGTCAATGTGCCCAGCGTCGGCCGCATTCCCAACGGGGCAACGGTGGAACGGGCGCTGCCGGACGTGTTTGCCGGCGCCAACGAATTGACCGTGAACCTGCACAACAATGACTTCACCACCGTCTCGCGCATGGTCGCGGCGATCAATGCCCGCTTCGGCGAGGGTATGGCCCGCGCGGTGGATGGCGGCAGTGTGGCCGTGCGCAGCCCGCTCGATGGCGGCGCCCGCATCGCCCTGCTGGCCGAGCTGGAGAACATCGAGCTGACCGCCGGCAGTGCCCCGGCCAAGGTCGTGGTCAATGCCCGTACCGGCACCGTGATCATCGGCGCCCAGGTCACCGTGGGCGCGGCGGCGATCAGCCATGGCGCGCTGACCGTGTCGATCAGCGAAAACCTCAATGTCAGCCAGCCCGGTGCCTTCGGCGGCGGCAACACCGTGGTCACACCGCAATCGGACATCAACGTGCAGCAGGACGGCAGCCACATGTTCAAGTTCGGCGGTGGCACCACCCTGGATGAGATCGTGCGTGCGGTGAACGCCGTCGGCGCCGCCCCGGGGGACCTGATCGCGATCCTGGAAGCGCTGCGCCAGGCCGGCGCGCTGCGTGCCGAGCTGGAGGTGATCTGATGGACATCCGCCCGCAGGCCATCGCGCTGAGCACCAACAACACCACCAGCAGCACCCCGCAGCGCATCGAGCATGCCGCCCGCCAGCTGGAATCGCAGTTTGCGCGGATGATGATCAAGTCCATGCGCGATGCCAGCTTCGGCGACTCGCTGTTCCCCGGCGAGAACCAGATGTTCCGCGACATGTACGACGAGCGCCTGGCGCAGACCCTGACCCAGGGGCGCGGGCTGGGCCTGCAGGCGACCATCGCCCGCCAGCTCGGCGGCCAGACCGCCGCTGCCGAGGCCGGCGACAACCCGCCGCTGCAGCCGTCCTCGCTGCAGCGCCAGCAGGCCCTGCGCGCCTACCAGTCACAACTGCCGGCGGCCACCGCCGGTACCGCCATCGATGCCCAGGCTGCCCTGCTGGCACCATTGTCGATGGCCATCGATGCCATGGACGGGCGCGAAACCGCCTCCCTCCACCAGCGCTTGGACAACCCGTTGGCCATGGCCGGCAACAACCCGCTGGACCTGCTGGCCGCTGCCAGCGGCGACTGGTCGCGCATGGATGACCGCTGGCGTCAGCCTGCCGGGCAGGTGGATCAAACCGACACCATCGCCGCACAACGGGCGGCCAGCCAATTTGCCAGCAACAGCCCGGAAGCCTTCGTTGCCCGCATCTGGCCGCACGCGCGCCAGGCCGCCGACGCCCTCGGCGTGGACCCGCGTGCGCTGGTGGCCCAGGCCGCACTGGAAACGGCCTGGGGCAAGCGCCTGCCCAACCATGCCGATGGCAGCAGCGGCAACAACCTGTTCGGGATCAAGGCCACTGGCTGGAAAGGCCGCGCGGTCACCGCCGGCACCCATGAGTACGTGGCCGGGATACGCCGCAACGAGAACGCCAGCTTCCGCGCCTATGACTCCATCGGCGAGAGCTTCAACGACTACGTGCGCCTGCTCAAGAACAACGACCGCTACGCCGGCGCCCTGGCGGCCGGCACGGATGTTGCAGGGTTTGCCCGGGGCCTGCAGCGCGGCGGTTATGCCACCGACCCGCAGTACGCCAACAAGATTGCCGCCATTGCCGATGGCAGCACCGTGACCCGTGCCCTGGCCGCCATCGAGCGTGCCCAGGTGCAATTGAATCCGGCCAGTTCGCTGGCCATGAACCGTTGAGCCCTCCACTGCCATGACCAGCGTCCTGAACACCAGCTCCAGTGCCCTGCTCGCCTTCCAGCGTGCGCTGGGCACGGTCAGCCACAACGTGGCCAACATCAACACCGTTGGCTACAGCCGGCAGAGCACCGAATTTGCCACCGCCAACCCGCAGCGATACGGCTTCGGTCATGTCGGCAACGGCACCACCATCACCCAGGTCCGCCGGGTGGCCGACCAGCTGGCCATCACCCGGCTGATCAACAGCAATGCCGAAATGGCCCAGCTGCAGACCCTGTCCGGGCTGTCGGACCGGGTGGACAGCCTGCTGTCGGACAAGGCGACCAACCTGGAAGGGCGCTGGTCGGCGTTCTTCAACGCCCTGAGCGGCCTGTCCAGCGATGCCTCCTCCATCGCACAGCGGCAGGACACCCTGGACGAGGCCAAGGCCCTGGCCAGCCGCTTCTCGCGCTTGAACGGGCAGATGGACAGCCTCAACCAGGAGGTCAACAACGGCCTGATCGCCTCGGCCACCGAGATCAACCGGCTGAGTGCGGAAATTGCCCAGCTCAACCGCCAGATCGGGGCCAACCCGGGCAAGGCATCGCCGGACCTGCTGGACCGCCGTGACGCACTGGCCAACCAGCTGCTCAGCCATACCGGCGGCACGGTCAGCCTGCAGGATGGCGGCAGCATGAACATCTTCACCGCCGGTGGCACCGCCCTGGTGGTCGGGCCGACCGCAGCCAGGGTGGAAGTGGTTCCCGATGCCTTCCAGAGCGAGCGCCTGCAGCTGGCGGTGACCAGCAACAACCTGACCGTGGAGCTGGGCAGTGCCGGGCTCGGTGGCAGTGTCGGCGGCCTGCTGGATTTCCGGCGCGACGTCATGGATCCGGCCCAGGCCGAACTCGGCCGCATCGCCCTGGGCCTGGCCAATGCCATGAATGCCCAGCAGGCGGCCGGCGTGGACCAGTACGGGCAGCGCGGTGGTGACCTGTTCAGCATCGGCAGCCCGCAGAGCCTGGCCTCGGCCAACAACAGCGGCAACGCCGGCATCCAGATCAGCGGCATCGACCTGGCCGCGCTGGATGGCGCCAACATCAACGTGACCTTCAACGGCAGCGCCTGGCAGGCGACCAAGGCCAACGGCGAACAGCTGGCGATGAGCGGCAGCGGTACCGCCGCCGACCCGTTCGTGGTCAATGGCCTGTCGCTGGTGGTGTCGGGCACCCCGGCCACCAATGATGCCTTCCTGCTCAAGCCCAGCGCCGGCCTGGCCGGGTCGCTGCAGGTGGCCATCACCGACCCGGCCCGGCTGGCCGCGGCCAGCCCGGTGCAGGGCAGCGCGGCGCTGGGCAACAGTGGCAGCGGCAAGCTCGGCGGGCTGAAGGTCACCGATGGCAGCCACCCGGCGTTGTCCACGCCCGCGCAGATCCTGTTCACCAGTGCCAGCGAATACACCATCGACGGTGCCGGCCCCTACCCCTACACCCCGGGCAGCACGATCAACGCCAATGGCTGGCAGTTCACCCTGGACGGCGCGCCCAACCCGGGCGACAGCTTCAACATCGCCCCCACTGCTGCCGGCTCCAGTGACAACGGCAATGCCAGCCTGCTGGCGGCGGTGGAAGACCTGCGCCTGTTCGCCAACGGCACCCAGAGCCTGACCGACGTGATGGCCGGCCTGACCACCCGGGTCGGCTCCTCCGCGCGCAGTGCCGAGTACGCCCTGGAGGCGGCCAGCGTGCTGCAGCAGCAGGCGCAGAGTGCGCGTGACTCGGTCTCCGGGGTCAACCTGGACGAGGAAGCCACCCAGATGCTCAAGCTGCAGCAGGCCTACCAGGCGGCATCGCAGATGGTGTCCACCGCCGACAACATGTTCCAGACCATCCTCGGAGCCGTATCGCGATGAGTACCCGCATCTCGACCAACATGGTCTACAACGCCTCGCTCAATGCCATGCTCGGCAAGCAGGCCAGCCTGAACAAGCTGCAGCAGCAGCTGGCCACCGGCAGCAAGCTGGTCAGTGCCAAGGACGGCCCGGTCGCCGCCGGCACCGCGGTCAAGCTGGACCGCTCGGTTTCGGCCCTGGGCCAGTTCGCGGCCAATGCCGACCGCGTGGAAAACCGCCTTGGCCTGCAGGAAAACGCCCTGGCCGAAGCCGGCGAGCTGATGATCCAGGTCAATGAGCTGACCGTACAGGCCAACAACCCGGCCCTGTCCGATGCCGACCTGAAGTCCATCGCCAGCCAGCTGCGGGCGATCAGCGACCAGCTGCTGGCGGTGGCCAACAGCACTGATGGTTCGGGCCGTTTCCTGTTCGGCGGCAGCAGCGACGGCACCGCCCCGTTCACCCGCAGCGGCAACGTGGTCACCTACCGCGGCGACCAGAACCAGCGCCAGGTCGAAGTGGCCCCGGACACCTTCGTCAGCGATGCCCTCCCCGGCAGCGAGATCTTCATGCGCATCCCCACCGGCAACGGCACCCTCAACGCCCAGCCGGGTGCCGGCAACAGCGGCACCCTGATCATCAACGACTATGCCCTGGATGCGGCCAGCGGCAGCTGGAACGGTGGCAGCTACAGCCTGCACTTCACCAGCCCCACCGAGTACGAGATCCGCGACAGCTCCGACACCGCAGTGCAGACCGGCACCTACAGCGAAGGCGATGACATCCAGTTCGCCGGCCTGCGCGTGCAGCTGCAGGGCAGCCCGGCCGCCGGCGACAGCCTGCAGGTCGGGGCGGCCAGCCCGCGCGACGTGTTCACCACCCTGGACAGCCTGGCCAGCATGCTCGAACGCGGTGCCAGCACCCCCACCGAGGTGGCCGCCCGCAACAACGCCCTGCAGTCGGGCATGCGTGATGTGGCCCGCGCCCGCGAAGCCACCATCGATGCCCGAGCCAGCGGCGGTGCCCAGCTGGCCGCGCTGGATACCGCCGCCAGCCTGCGCGAGGCCGACGAGGTGACCATCAAGGGCACCCTGTCGGGCCTGCGCGACCTGGACTACGCCGAAGCGATCAGCCGTTACCACCTGGAAAGTTCCGCCCTGCAGGCGGCACAGACCGTCTTTACCCAAATGCAGTCCATGAACCTGTTCAACGCCCTGCGCTGAACCGACATCACCGCCCCTTGAGTTCCACCTTTCCTTTCAATTCACAGCATTCAACGGAGAACCACCATGGCCCAGGTCATCAACACCAACGTGATGTCGCTCAACGCGCAGCGCAACCTGAACACCTCCAGCGCCAGCCTGTCGACCTCGATCCAGCGCCTGTCGTCGGGCCTGCGCATCAACAGTGCCAAGGACGATGCCGCCGGTCTGGCCATCTCCGAGCGCTTCACCACCCAGATCCGCGGCCTGGACGTGGCCGTGCGCAATGCCAACGACGGCATTTCGCTGGCCCAGACCGCCGAAGGCGCCATGGTGGAGGTGTCCAACAACCTGCAGCGCATCCGCGAGCTGGCCGTGCAGGCTTCCAACGCCACCAACTCGGACTCCGACCGCAAGGCGCTGCAGGCCGAAGTGGACCAGCTGGTCAGTGAAATCGACCGCGTTGCCCGCCAGACCAACTTCAACGGCACCTCGCTGCTGGATGGCAGCTTCTCCGGTGCCCTGTTCCAGATCGGTGCCGATGCCGGCCAGACCATTGCGGTGAACAACATCGCCAACGCACGCAAGGACGCCCTGGGCGCGGCCAGGTTCGACACCGGCGCCTTCACCATGCCCACCCCGACCGCCGGCGAAGGCATGAAGGTCAGCGGCATGAGCATCACCGGCAGCGATGGCAAGGCGGTGACCATTGCCGATGTGACCGTCCCGGCCGGGGCCACCGCTGCCGACACCCAGAAGGCGATGGCCGCCGCCACGCTCGCTGCGATCAACGACAAGATGGACATCAGTGGTGTGTACGCCAGGCTCGATGCCGCCGGCACCGGCATTGAACTGGCCTCCATCCGCGACAACAGCACCCATGCAGTGGCCGTCACCGCCGGCACCTGGACCGACACCAGCGCCGCCGCCACCGCCCTGACCGCCCCGACCGTGACCCTGACCGCCGGCACCGACACCTTCGTCGCCAGCCTGGACGTGTCCTCCTTCCTGGGGTCGCAGCAGGTACTCAGCGTGGTCGACAACGCCCTGACCGAGGTCAACTCCTCGCGCGCGGACATGGGTGCGATCCAGAACCGCTTCTCCTCCACCATCGCCAACCTGTCCACCACCAGCGAAAACCTCTCGGCCTCGCGTTCGCGCATCCGTGACACCGACTACGCCAAGGAAACCGCCGAGCTGACCCGCACCCAGATCCTGCAGCAGGCCGGCACCGCCATGCTGGCCCAGGCCAACACCTCGCCGCAGAGCGTGATGACCCTGTTGCAGCAGTAAGCCACCTCCCCGGCCGCCCACGGCGGGCAGCCGGGTTTTTTGCAGTTTCTTGTGGAAACAGCGTAAAGGTCCCGCCATCGGGGCCGTTATTGATCGTGAGCAGGGCAACACCAGGTGTCGCCCTTGGCAACCCACCCCGGCACGGACCGGGTTCACTGCACGAGAGACAACGTCCCATGGCACAAGTCATCAACACCAACGTGATGTCGCTGAATGCCCAGCGCAACCTGAACACCAGCTCGA
>JBJEWP010000012.1:0-2900 GCA_051885115.1 Stenotrophomonas sp.
GTGACCACCGGGGCCGGGGAGTAGGCGCCCATGCCGCCGGTGTTGGGGCCGGTGTCGCCATCGCCCACGCGCTTGTGGTCCTGGCTGGTGGCCATCGGCAGGGCGGTGCTGCCATCCACCATCGAGATGAAGCTGGCTTCTTCGCCTTCCAGGAATTCTTCGATCACCACGCGGGCGCCGGCATCGCCGAAGGCATTGCCGCTGAGCATGTCGCGCACGGCGTCTTCGGCCTCGGCCAGGGTCATGGCCACGATGACGCCCTTGCCGGCGGCCAGGCCATCGGCCTTGATCACGATCGGGGCGCCCTTCTCACGCACGTAGCTCAGTGCGGCATCCACCTCGGTATGCACGGCGTAGAACGCGGTGGGAATGCCGTGACGGGCGAGAAAATCCTTGGCGAACGCCTTGCTGCCTTCCAGCTGGGCGGCGGCGGCGGTCGGCCCGAAGATGCGCAAGCCGGCGGCGCGGAAGGCATCGACCACGCCCAGCACCAGCGGCACTTCCGGGCCGACCACGGTCAGGCCGACGCCTTCAGACTGGGCCAGGGCGAGCAGGCCGTCGATGTCGGTGACCTTGACCGCGACGTTGCGGCACTTTGCTTCGCTGGCGGTGCCGGCATTGCCCGGCGCCACCAGCACGTCAGTGACACGGGAGGACTGGGCCAACTTCCAGGCCAGGGCGTGCTCGCGGCCGCCGGAACCGATAACCAGAATCTTCATGCGCGTGGGGTGTCCGTAAGGGTCAGGAAGTGGGGCAGCTGTTGGCCGGCAGGGTGGCTTCGAAGAACAGCGCACCGTCGGCATCGATGAAGCGCCGGCGGACCACGCCGCCAGCGGCCAGATAGGGTTTGAGCGCGGCATCGGTGCACAGCTCGATCATTGCCTCGGTCTCGTCGGCCAGCAGTGCATCGCGCAGGTGCGGCTTGGTTTCCAGGTCGGCCACGCGGGCTTCGGCAAAGCGGATGTCCAGCACCAGGTCGGCGCCGCCGGCATAGGCGCGTTCGGTGACCAGACCATCACGGTAGGGCGCGGGCAGCTTGGCATTGCTGGCAGCAATGGCTGCCTCGCGGGCCTGGCCCAGGCCGTTGCCCTGGCAGGCGCTGGCAAGGACAAGCATGGCGAGCAGGGGCAGCAGGCGCAGGTTCATGGGCAGCGGTTGTCCAGGTCCGGGGTGGGGTAGTGGCGCAGGCCCGGGTCGTAGTCCAGGCGCAGGTTGCGCATCACCGCACTGCCGCAGGCCACCCCGCTGTGGGCAAGCAGCAGCGGCCAGAAACCGTCGCGCTGGCTGCTGCTGTCGGCCTGCCAGGTGGTGCGCAGCTGGCGCAGCCCGGCTTCGCAGTCGGCGCCGGCAACGGCCGTGGCGGGGGCGGCACGCTCGCTGTCATCGGTGGCGTTGTCCTGGCCCGGGGCATCGGCGTCGGGCGCGTCCTCGCACTGCAGCTGGGCCTGGTTGTCGTAATGGCTGGCAAAGCGTGCCACCTGGCGCAGCTGGTCCTGATGCACGGCCACCAGCACGGTTTCGCCCTGCATGGCCTGGTTGGCATCGCCCACCCCGGCCTGGATGGCCACGCCGGGGATGTCCGGGCCCAAGGCAACCAGCGACAGCTCGCCGACCACCCCACCACTGCCCAGGGTGATGCCACGCCGGCCATCCACGGTCTGCAGCCCGCCGTTGGCATCGGCGCGCAGCAGCCACAGGTCGAGCAGGCCGGTCTCATCGGCGGCGGCATCGTCGCGGTTGGCGCACACCGCCAGCAGGCTGTGCTGGATGCCGGCAATCTCCACCGCTTCGTCCAGGCACTGGTAGCGGTGCAGCGGGCGGTTGTTGTCGCGGTCACGCCAGGCCTGGTCGGCGCTGGCGTCCTTGCCATAGGTGGCCGTGCGCCAGGCCTGCAGGCGGCTGGCCCGTTCGGACGGGCTCAGCTGTGCCGGCGCGCTGGGTGCGGGCTGGTTGTTGGCCGCATCGGTGGCGGCCGGGCCATCACCGGTTTGGCCGCAAGCGGCCAGCCCGGCAGTGAGCAGCAGCGCACACGCGCTGGAGGTCAGGTTGCGTGTGCGCATGCAGTCGCTCCTTCAGTGGCGGAAGTGACGCACGCCGGTGAACACCATGGCAATGCCGTGTTCGTCGGCGGCGGCAATCACCTCGGCATCGCGCATCGAACCGCCCGGCTGGATCACCGCGGTGATGCCGGCTTCGGCGGCGGCGTCCAGGCCGTCGCGGAACGGGAAGAAGGCGTCGGAGGCCATCACCGAACCGGGCACGACCAGGCCGGCGTCATTGGCCTTGATGCCGGCGATGCGGGCCGAGTACACACGGCTCATCTGCCCGGCGCCCACGCCGATGGTGCGCTCGTCCTTGGCATACACAATCGCGTTGGACTTGACGTACTTGGCCACACGCCAGGCAAACAGCAGGTCGCGCAGCTCGGCTTCGGTGGGGGCACGCTGGGTCACGGTGGTCAGCTCGCCGGCGCTCATGCCGCGGTTGTCGGCCGACTGGATCAGCAGGCCCGAACCGATGCGCTTGGTGTCGTAGTTGTTGCGGCCCGCACCCTGCGGGATGCGCAGCACACGCACGTTGGCCTTCTTGGTCGCGTAGGCCAGGGCATCGGCGCTGTAGTCCGGGGCAATCAGCACTTCGACGAACTGGCGGTCCAGGATGGAGGCCATCAGCGCGGCGTCCACCGGCTGGTTGAAGGCGATGATGCCGCCGAAGGCGCTGGTCGGGTCGGTGCCGTAGGCCTTTTCATAGGCATCGGCCAGCGACGGGGCCACGGCCACGCCGCAGGGGTTGGCGTGCTTGACGATGACGCAGGCCGGCACCTCGAACTGGCGCACGCATTCCAGCGCGGCGTCGGCATCGGCCAGGTTGTTGTAGCTCAGCTCCTTGCCCTGCAGCTG
>JBJEWP010000013.1:0-2899 GCA_051885115.1 Stenotrophomonas sp.
AGCGCCCCCGGGCGCGAAAGCCGGCCTCAGTCGGCGGCGGTGGGGTCGGCCTTCCAGTAGCCGGTGGCGCGAATCCACTCCTTGGGCACCTGGCGGTGGCCTTCCAGGAACATGCGCATCAGCCGGGCGCGGTGCGATTCGCAGGCAATCCAGTAGAAGACATCGCCTTCGGGTTCCTCAATGTCGGTCAGCGCGTCTTCCAGCAGCTGGCTGCCGGCGGCCGGGTAGCCGCCGCGTTCCAGCCACTGGATGTGCACGTTGTCACCCTGTTCCAGCGGCTGGCGGTCGCCATGGTCAGGGATCTCGATATAGGCCTGCACTTCGGCCTGCTGCGGCAGCTGGGCGAGGAAGCGGGCAATGGCCGGCAGCGCGGTTTCATCGCCCAGCAGCACGTAGCCGTCAAAGTCATCGGCCGGGGCAAACGAGCCGCGCGGTCCGGCCACCACCAGGGCATCGCCCGCTTGTGCCTGCACCGCCCAGGCGGTGGCCGGGCCGTCACCGTGGACCACAAAGTCGATCACCAGCTGCCCGGCTTCGGCATCGTGATGGCGCGGGGTGTAATCACGCGCCGGCGAGGGCAGGGCCCCTTGCGGGTAGCGCGGGCCGTGCTCGGTCAGTTCGGGCAGTACGAAGGCACCGTCGGCATTGGGGAAGAACAGCTTGACGTGGTCATCGGCGCCGGGGCTGGCAAAGCCGGCCAGGGCCTCGCCGCCCAGGGTGATGCGTTGCATCTGCGGGGTCAGGCGTTGGCTGTGGATCACCTGCAGCTGGCGGAAGGCCACCGGCAGGCGGGTCAGGGTGCTGGGGTGCGAAGTCATGGCAGTACCTGTGCAAAACAGTGGCGCCGGGCGCCGGGAAGACCTGGCTGGCGGGCGACGTGGCGCAAGCGGGCTGGCGGGGTCGGGAAGGGTCAGGGCGCGGCCGGGGTGTCCGGCTGCAACAGGCGCGCAGCCTGTTCAATCAGGGCGGCCGCGGCGGCCACCTGTTCGGCTGGCCAGGGGCCGGGGTGATGCAGCAACTGCCCGGTGAGCTGCGCCATGGCCTGGCGCAGCGGCGCCGGCAGCTGCTGCCTGGCCAGCTGACGGGCACCGTGGCGGGCGCGCAGCAGGGCCGCCTGCACGGCCTCGTCGTGGCCGGCCAGGTGCGCGCGGCCAGCGGCGGTGATGCGGTAGCACTTGCGGCCTTCGGCGGCCTGCGCCTGCGCCCACTGCTGCTGCTCGAACTCGGCCAGCAGCGGGTAGACCGAGCCGGCGCTGGGGCTGTAGCGGCCGGCAAACATCTGCCCGACCTGCTGGATCAGCTCATAGCCGTGCTGCGCGCGCTGGTCCAGCAGCCACAGCAGCAGCCAGCGCAGGTCGCCACGGCCCAGTGGGCGTGGGCTGCCGGTGGTGGCAGTGGGGGCGGGGAGCATGGCTATCCGATATATCGAAAACACGAAGACGATATATCGAAATGTCGGCATCGGCAAGCCGCCGCACCGGCCGTGGCCACTTGTTCAGCCGCAGCGCACGGCGGTGATGCGGTTGTCCGCGTCCACGAACACGCGCAGGCGGTCGGCGCGGTAGTCGCGCGAAACAATCGTGCCCGGGCCGATCGGGTTGACGATGCCGGCCCCGCTTTGCTGCTTGAGCCGGCCCAGGGTGGCAATGTCATTGGCCTGGCCAATGGCCCAGGCCAGGTCCTGCTCCTGGCACACCGGGGCGGCCGCATGCGCTGGCGGGGTGGCGGTGGCTGGCGGGGGCGTGCTCTGGCAGGCAGCCAGGGTGGCAACCAGGGCAAGGGTGGTCAGGGCGGGGCGGGCTGGCAGCATCGGAGGGGCTCCATCAGGGACGATTGGCAAGCTTAGCCAACGGCGCGTTACCGGGGCCGCGCCGCGCTGCGCCCAAGGCAAAAACCCCGGGGCGGGCCTACGACCAACGGACGCTGTTCAAGGCGCTGATGACGCGGCGTAATGGGCCACCATACGGGCAGCGTATTGCTGCCGTGCAGCAACGATTTAAGTCGGTAATGTCATGCCCCTGCGCTACACTTCCCGGCTGAAACAGATACATACATTTGGCTTTGGCGTGCCCTGTGCACGTGGCTTGGGAGTAGCGATGAACTGGTTGAACGAGGTGTTGAACAACGATCCGAACCCGGTGGAAACCACCGAGTGGATCGAGTCGATGAAGGCGGTGATTGACCAGGCCGGTGCCGACCGTGCCCATCAGTTGCTCGAAGGCATGGTCGAACTGACCCGTCGCAACGGTGCGTTCCTGCCGTTCTCGCCGACCACCGAGTACGTCAACACCATCGCCCCGCATCTGGAAGCCAAGAGCCCGGGCAATGCCGACCTGGAATGGCGCATCCGTTCGATCATCCGCTGGAACGCCATGGCCACCGTGGTGCGTGCCAACCGCAAGCCGGGCGACCTGGGCGGGCACATCGCTTCCTTCGCCTCCGGCGCCACCCTGTATGACGTGGGCTTCAACCACTTCTGGCGCGCGCCCAGTGACAACCACCCGGGCGACCTGCTGTTCATCCAGGGCCACAGCGCCCCGGGCATCTACGCCCGCGCCTACCTTGAAGGCCGCATCAGCGAAGAGCAGCTGGACAAGTTCCGCATGGAAGTGGACGGCGGTGGCCTGTCGTCCTACCCGCACCCGTGGCTGATGCCCGATTTCTGGCAGACCCCGACCGTGTCCATGGGCCTGGGCCCGCTGGCCGCCATCTACCAGGCGCAGTTCATGCGTTACCTGGAAAACCGCGGCCTGATCGAAAAGTCCGACCGCAAGGTGTGGTGCTTCATTGGCGACGGTGAGTCTGATGAGCCGGAAACCCTGGGTGCCATTGCCCTGGCCGGGCGCGAAGGCCTGGACAACCTGATCTTCGTGGTCAACTGCAACCTGCAGCGCCTGGA
>JBJEWP010000014.1:0-24450 GCA_051885115.1 Stenotrophomonas sp.
GTCACTTCCTTCATCTTCAGGGCGATGTAGGCATCGATGAAGTCATCGCTCATCACCCCACCGGCCTTGAGGAACTCGCGGTCCTTGTCCAGTGCTTCCAGCGCCTGGTCCAGCGAGGAGCAGACCTGCGGGATCAGTTTTTCCTCTTCCGGCGGCAGGTCGTACAGGTCCTTGTCGCTGGGTGCACCCGGGTCGATCTGGTTCTTGATGCCGTCCAGGCCGGCCATCATCAACGCGGTGAAGGTCAGGTAGCCGGACTGGATCGGGTCCGGGAAACGCATCTCGATGCGCCGGGCCTTCGGGTTGGAAACGAACGGAATACGGCAGGAGGCCGAACGGTTGGAGGCCGAATAGGCCAGCATCACCGGAGCTTCAAAGCCCGGTACCAGACGCTTGTAGGAGTTGGTGCCGGCGTTGGCGAAGGCATTGATTGCCTTGGCGTGCTTGAAGATGCCGCCGATGTACCACAGCGCCATCTGGCTCAGGCCGCCGTAGCCGTCACCGGAGAACAGGTTCTTGCCGTCCTTGGCCAGCGACTGGTGCACGTGCATGCCGCTGCCGTTGTCACCGACGATCGGCTTGGGCATGAAGGTGGCGGTCTTGCCGTTGCGGTGGGCCACGTTCTTGACCACGTGCTTCAGACGCAGCAGCTCGTCGGCCTTCTTGACCAGGGTGTTGAATTTGGCACCGATCTCGCACTGGCCGGCATTGGCCACTTCGTGGTGGTGCACTTCCACTTCGATGCCGACAGCGGCCAGGGTCTTGCACATCTCGGCGCGGATATCGTGCAGCGAGTCGGTCGGCGGCACCGGGAAGTAGCCACCCTTCACGGTCGGGCGGTAGCCGGAGTTGGCACCGCCCATCTTGTCGCCGGTGCCCCAGGCCGCTTCTTCGGAGTTGATCTTGAAGAAGGTGTTGCCCATCTCGTTGGCAAAGCGCACCGAATCGAAGATGAAGAATTCCGGCTCCGGGCCGAAGAAGGCCAGGTCGGCCATGCCGGAGGACTTGAGGAAGGCTTCGGCGCGCTTGGCAATACCGCGCGGGCAGCGGTTGTACGGCTGCATGGTGGCCGGATCGAGCACGTCGCAGGTCAACACCAGGGTCGGATCGGCGTAGAACGGGTCGACATAGGCCGACTCGGTGTCCGGCATCAGCACCATGTCCGAATCGTTGATGCCCTTCCAGCCGGCAATCGAACTGCCGTCAAACATCTTGCCTTCCTCGAACAGGCTCGGCTCAACGATCGAAACCGGGAAGGTGACGTGCTGTTCCACACCGCGCATGTCCACAAAGCGCAGATCAATGAATTCGACCTGGTGTTCCTTGATCAGCTTCTCAACGTTTTCAACGGACATCGCGACAACCTCGGTGGGGGATTGGTAGTGAGTAAAACAGCAAGTAACGTGCCAACTTTTAAAAAACCCACAAAGCACTGAAAAACAATGCTTTTTCTACAGGCTCGCTGCCGACCTGCAGACGAGGGCGCACCAGAATGGTGCATTGTTGCTGCGACGCACCGCCCGGGTGCAAACTGAACACGCCTCCTCCCCCTCTCCCGGCCTGCCCGCCCCATGTCCGACCTGCTCAGCGCCCTGCTCCTTGGCATCATCGAAGGCCTCACCGAATTCCTGCCGGTCTCCTCCACCGGCCATCTGCTGATCGCCCAGCACTGGCTGGGCAGCCGTTCGGACTTTTTCAACATCGTCATCCAGGCCGGCGCCATCGTTTCCGTAGCCCTGGTCATGCGGCAGAAACTGTGGTCGCTGGCCAGTGGCCTGCACCAGACCGACAACCGCGACTACGTGCTCAAGCTGGGCACCGCCTTTGCGGTCACCGCCCTGGTCGGCCTGCCGGTGCGTCTGCTCGGCTGGGAGCTGCCGGAAACCGTCACCCCGATCGCCATCGCCCTGATCGTCGGCGGTCTGTGGATGCTTGCGGCGGAAAAGCGCGCCAGCCTGCTGCCGGACCGCAGCACGGTGACCTGGACGGTGGCCGTGGGTGTGGGCCTGGCCCAGGTGGTGGCCGGGGTGTTCCCGGGCACCTCGCGCTCGGCGGCCGCCATTTTCCTGGCCATGTTCCTGGGCCTGAGCCGGCGCTCGGCCGCGGCCGAGTTCGTGTTCCTGGTCGGCATCCCGACCATGTTTGCCGCCAGTGCCTACGCCCTGTTGGAAATGGCCAGCGACGGCGGCCTGGGGCAGGAAGCCTGGGATCAGGTTGCGCTGGCCTTCCTGGCCTCCACCGTGACCGGTTTTGTCGTGGTCAAATGGCTGCTGGGCTACATCAAGAAGCACAGCTTCAACGGCTTTGCCTGGTACCGCATTGCCCTGGGCCTGGGCCTGCTGCTGTTGCTGCCATCGGGCAGCTGAGCCCGCCCTGCCACCCCATCTTTCCGGAGGACTTCCATGTTGCGTGCAACCCTGCTGACCCTGCCGCTGGCCCTGCTGGTGGCCTGCTCCCCGTCCACCCCGGCGCAAGGTGGCCCCGACACCGATGCCGCAAGCGCCCCGGCACAGGAGCTGCCCGCTGCCAGCGGCCTGAGCATCGATGCCAGCCACCTGGACGCCAACCACTGGCTGCTGACCTCTGCCATCGACCAGACCAATACCCCGATCGACGTCTTGTTCCCGAATGAGGAAGCACCGCTGCAGCTGGACTTCAACGATGGCCGGCTGAGCATTTCCGGCGGCTGCAACCGCCACAGCGGCAGCTACCGGATCGAGGGCGAAACCCTCACCGTTGGCGCGCTGGCCGCCACCCGCCGTGCCTGCGCCGAGCCACTGATGCAGGCCGACAGCGCGATCAGTGCACTGCTGGCCGCCCCGCTGCAGGTCAAGGCCATCGATGCCGGCCAGCTGTTGCTGGTCAGTGCTGATGGCAGCACCCTGAGCTGGCGCGCTGAACCCACCGCACAAACCCGCTTCGGTGGCCCCGGCGAGCAGGTGTTCTGGGAAGTGGCCGCCACCACCGTGGCCTGCCCGGATGACGCCGGCAAGCAGTGCCTGCAGGTACGCCCGCTGGTCTATGACGCACAGGGCCTGAAGCAGGGCGAGCCGGGCCCGTATGCCGCCTTTGCCGGCACCATCGAGGGCTATGAACACCAGCCCGGTACCCGCAACGTCCTGCGCCTGAAGCACTTCGCGCTGCCAGCCCCGGCGGCTGATGGCAGCAGCGATGCCTACGTGTTGGACATGGTGGTGGAAAGCGGCCAGCCGTAAGCCACCACGCTGGCCGGTGATATCTGTCAGCCACCGGCCAGCTTTGCCAATCCCAGCTGACCAGCTGAATGGGCAGCTGCGGCATTTCAAACAAAATCCACGGTGCAAGGGCTAGGGTGAACATCCTTTTGTACTGCCTGGACCCGCTCATGCTGCGCACTGCCTTGATCGCCGCCCTTCCCCTTGCCCTGCTCAGCGCCTGTGCCTCGACCACGCCCGGTGGCAATGACTCCGCCAGCAGCACCCAGAGCGCCAGCCTGGCCGGCTACCACTGGCAGCTGTCCTCGGCTACCGACAAGGCCGGCAGCAGCATCACCACGCTTCACACCCCCAGTGGCGAAAAGCCGGTGCAGCTCGATTTTGCCGATAATTTCAATGCTTACGCCGGCTGCAACCGCATGCTGGGCGCCTATTCGATCCAGGGCTCGACCCTGACCATCGGCAACATGGTCTCCACCCTGATCGGCTGCCCGCCGGCACTGGCCAAGCGTGACCAGACCCTGGCCGCACTGCTGGAAAAGCCACTGACCATCCGCAGCCACAGCAGCGACAGTCTGGTGCTGGTCAGCGCCAATGGCGACGTGCTGAATTTTGTCGGCGTGCCCACCGCCGAGAACCGCTTTGGCGGCCCGGGCGAGACCGTGTTCATCGAGGTGGCCGCGCAGCGCAAGCCTTGCTCGCACGGGGTGATGGCCAATGCCCAGTGCCTGCAGGTGCGCCCGGTGCACTACAACAGCCAGAGCATCAAGCAGCCCAGCAACGAGGATTTCAGCCACTTCTACGGCGAAATCGAGGGCTACCAGCACCAGCCGGGGGTGCGCAACGTGCTGCGGGTCAAGCGCTTTGATATCGCCAACCCGCCGGCCGATGCCCCGGCCCAGGCCTATGTGCTGGACATGGTGGTGGAAAGCGAGGACACCCGCCTCTGAGTTGAGTGCAACGGGCCAACAAAAAAACCGCCGGTCTGCACCGGCGGTTTTTGTTTGTCGACCTTACAGCGCCGGGTTCAGCGTGTAGGTGGCGTGGATCGCCGCCTCGGCCAGCACATGCCCCTGCATGGCGGCATGCACCTGGGCAGCAGTGAAGTCACCGTCCACCGGCAGGCGGGCCACATCCAGCGCGAACAGGCGGAAGAAGTAGCGGTGCAGGCGTGCATCGTTGGCCGGCGGGTAGGCGCCGTCATAGCCACGGTAGGTGCCGGCCATCTGCGCATGCCCGGCAAACCAGCCGGTGTAGTCGTTGATGCCCTGACGCGCCCCGTCCGGGCCGGCCGGGGCCTGCTTGCCGCCGACCACAAAGCCGTCGGAGCAGGCTCCTTCGGCGATCTGGCGCACGCTGGCCGGGATGTCCACCATCACCCAGTGGCTGAACTCGCAGCGCGGCTGTTCCACCGGAATGACCACCCCTTCGGCACCGACCATTTCCGCCACCGTGGGCACGTCCGGGTCCACACACAACAGTACGAACGAAGCCGTTCCCGCAGGCACGTCTTCCCAGGCCAGCTGCGGGTTGCGGTTGGCGGAAAAGCCATCGGCCTTGCCGGCGGCCAGGGCCACTGGCAGGGCCTGGCCATTGTCGAAACTGGTGCTGGTCAGTCGCATACCTGTCCTCCTGTGATCAGTTCTCGGGGTAACCCAGGCGCACGGCGACCGGGGTCAGGTTGTTGAAGGCGGCCCCCAGCACGTCGCGGTACTGGCGCCAGTGGCCGGCCGGCAGGCGGGCCGGCGGCAACTGTTTGATCACCGGGAAGGCACTGCCGAACACCTGCTGCAGCAGCTCGGCCAGCCCCTGCGGATTGTTCTCCACACCGTCGATGCGCATCAACGCCACCGGGTACAGCGACTGGTCATGCAGGTTGGCCAGCTGCTCCAGGCTGCGCTGCAGCCAGCCGGTGGCCTCGGCGATGGAGTTCAGCGCGAACGGGTAGGAACCGCCGAAGGCCAGCCATTCCAGCAGCATGTCACGCGGGTCACGCAGCACCGCCAGCAGGCGGCCCTGCGGCAGGTGCTGGCGCAGCGACCAGAGCAGGCCGTTGTCCCACCACAGCAGGCAATCAATGATGTTGCCGTTGGCAATGCCGCGCCCTGGCAAGGCATCACGCCACTGCTGCACCAGCGCCTCGGCAGACAGCTCGCCGCTGGCCAGTGCGGCCAGGGTGTCATAGCGCTGGAACGGGTCATTGGGCGGGGTGTCACCGAAGCGGTCGGTACGCACCACCGGGCTGGCCGCGCCGATCACACTGATCACCCGCTCCACCCCCGAGCCGGGCAGGCCGGTGATGAACAGCGGGCGGTCGTGGGCGTCATCGGTGATGGCGGCCATCTCCGGCCAGCTCATCGGGCTCTTGGCCTGCGGCGGCAGGGTCAGGCGCTGGCCAGCCTCGGCCTGGCGCACGTCCAGCCAGGTGGCCACGGCGTCGGCCTGGCGCTGGGCGCCGTCCTGGACCACGCCCAGCCAGGTGCGCAGGTTCGGGCGGGCGGCCTCGTCGGCACGTTCGATCATCGCCTGCACATGGGCCACGGCGGCATCGGCCTGGTTGCGTTCGAGCAGGGCACCGACCACGCGCTGTTCGCCACTGACCCGGCCCGGCTCCAGCTCGATGATGCGGCGGGCCACAGCCTCGGCCTGTTCGGGCTGGGACAGCATGTCATGCAGGCGCATGCGAATTTCCCAGGCCGGCACGTGTTCGGGCATGGCTTCAACCCAACGCTGGGCCACGGCGGCAGCGGCCTCGCTACCAACCTGCTCCACCGCCAGGCGGGCCAGCCACAGGCCGTGATCCTGGGCATGGGTTTCCAGCAACTGGTCCAGCACCTGGCGGGCCTGGTCGTCGGCACCGAGCTGCTGCCAGGCCATCAAGGCCACCTGCAGCACACGGCGGTCGATCTCACCGCCCTGCAGGCAGGCCACGGCGTGTTCCGCGGCCGCCTGCGGCTGACCGGCCTGCAGCTGGATCATCGCGGCCATGCGGCGCACACCGGCGGTGTTGCCCTGTTCGGTGGCCAGCATCTGCTCGAGCATCTGCGCGGCCAGGTCGGCCTTGCCCTGGCGCAGGCACAGGTCGGCCACCAGCGACATCATCGGCAGGCTGTCCGGCTGGGCATCAATGATCTTGCGGAAGGTCTGCTCGGCAAAGGCCAGATGGTCCTTGGCCAGGAAGGCAAAGCCCAGGCCGTAGAGGATGCGCGGGTCGTCCGGCAGCTGCTGGGCCGCATGGTTGAGCAGGGACAGTGCCTTGTCGGCCTCGCCCTGGTGCAGGGCGATCATGCCGTCGATGGCCAGCAGCTGCGGGTGTTCCGGGGCCAGCCGCGAGGCCACCCGGCTCAGGCTCTGGGCGCGTTCGAAATCGCGCTGGGCCAGGGCCATGTGGGCCTGGATCAGGTAGCCGTCCAGCTGGTTGGGGTCCAGCTCGGTGGTGCGCGCCAGCGCTTCGCTGGCGGCCTCGAACTGGCGCCCGGTCAGCAGCAGGGTGGCGCGCTGCAGGTGCAGCACGGCGTCGTCGGGCTGCAGGGCCAGGGCCTGGTCCAGTGCAGCCAGGGCGGCGTCGATGTCGCCCTGCTGACGCAACGCGGTGGCCAGCCAGCTCAGCGGCTCGGCCTGGCCCGGGGATTGGTCAACCCACTGCTGAGCCAGGGCGGCGGCCTCGTCATGGGCGTTGCGCTGGAAGGCCTGGAGGATCTGTTCTTGCATGGCGTTCAGGAATCAGTGGGCAATTGGCCATTGTAGCCATCCCGCTCCCCCTTGCCGGAACCCCTGGCCCGCGGCACGGGATTCATTGCAGCTGGGAGCACACCCAACGCTCGGCCCAACCATCACCATGGTGGTTCTCGATGAAGCCGCAGTGCCCGCCCCAGCGGCTGATCAACAGGCGCGAGTGGGCCGGCAGCTCCCAGCCATCGAAGCTGGACAGCGGGATCACCGGGTCATCGGCGGCCATCAACACACTGGCCGGCACCTGCAGCCCGGCAATCCGCGGGCCAGCCACCGAGTAGGCATCGAAGTAATCCTCGATCCGGGCAAAGCCGGCATGGCGTTGCGCCAGCCAGGCGGTCAACGTGCGCAGGTCCTGGGCCAGCACGCGGTCATCGCAGTCGCCCAGCTGTTCGGGAAACAGCGCACGCTTGCGGCGCAGCGAGCCGGTCCACTTGCGGTGGAAATAACGTGCATACAAGGCCTGCCCGCGTTCGAGCTGGTCCATCGTGCGCGCCGGATCGAGCACCGGGCAGACCGCCGCCACCCGTTGCAGCGGCAAACCCGCGGCCGGGGCGCGCAGGGCCAGGCGCAGGGCGAAATTGCCTCCCAGCGAATAGCCTGCCGCCTGCAGGGGCAGGCCCGGAAAGCGCCGGCTGACATCAATGGCCGCATTGACCACTTCATCCAGCCGGGCCGAATGGAAGATTTCCGGGTTCAGGTGCAGGCTGTCGCCGTGGTCACGGAAGTTCAGCCCCACCACCGCAAACCCCGCCTGCAACAGACGCGCGGTGGTCATACGCATGTAGCCGGACTGCACGCTGCCCTCCCAACCGTGCAGCAGCAGCACCAGCCCGTGGGCCCGGGTCTGGGGCAGGTAGCTGTAGCAGGCCTGCAGACGTACCCCGTTGCCACCATCAAGCAGCAGTTTTTCGTTCACACAGCCCAGCTGCTGCAACAGCTGCGCGCCCCGGCGCTGGCGCAGGCGGCTGGAAGAAAGCACCGACTGCAGGTGCCCGTTACGCAGCCACAGCGGGGGCTGGTAGCCCTGCATCGGCCCGGTCAGTCCGCCATTGCCTGGACCACACGCTCACGGGCCAGCTCGGCAATCTGCCGCCGGCCCTCCAGCTGGCCCGCGGCGATCGGTTCCAGGAAGTGCACCCTGGCCGGACGCGCCGGCTCACCGAGCAGGCGCAGGAAGTTGGGTACGAAACGCTCGCGCTCGCCGAAGGCCACCACCGTTTGCGCCTGGCCCTGCTCGCCATAGCGGATGGCCACCGGTTGCACCGGCACCCCGGCGTTCACCGCACAGGTAAATATGCGTGCATGGAACGGGCCGACCTGCTCGCCATTGCGGGTACGCCCTTCCGGAAACACCGCCACCGGGCGCTGCTGGCGCAGGCGCGCTTCCATCTCGTCCATCACCCCGCCCAGTGACTGGGTATCACCGCGCTGGTGAAAGATGGTCTGGCCACGGGCGGCCAGCCAGCCGACCAGCGGCCAGCTGGCAATCTCGGCCTTGGCCACAAAGCCCACCAGCTGCTGGCTGTGGATCATTTCAATATCCAGCCAGCTGACATGGTTGGCCACCAGCAGCACGCCACCGGGCACCGGTGTGCCCAGGCGCTGCACGCGCAACCCGAACACCCGCAACAGGCCGCCTGACCAGGCTCGCACCGCGTGATGTTCCAAAGGCAGCCCAGCCACCTTCCAGTTGCGCCAGGGCGGCAGCATCGACAGCAACACCAGCGGCAAGCCCACGACCAGATGCAGCAACAACCACGGCACGCGATACAGGTAGCGGAAGGCACGCGCCAGGCCGGAGCCGGCAGCGACAGGACGAGAGTTCATCCGGGCAAGATACCGGATAGGCCGGACTCAACGCCAGCAACCCCTTGTTGTGCCTTGCCGGGTTGGGTAAAAGAGCGGGATTGCATTGGCAACGGTGGGGGCCATGGAACAACTGGAAAGTACCCTGGACCACCATCCAGAGGCCATCGCCACGGCTGCCGAACAGGCCGATCAGGGCATCGTGTTGCTGGATGCACAACTGCGTGTACGCTGGCTCAACCGGGCCGCCGAACGCTTGTGCGGCGTGCGCCGCCGGCATGTCCTGGGCAAGCCCCTGAGCGAACTGGTGCCGGCCGAGCTGTCCCGCCATTACCGCCCCCGCGGCAATCATGGCCGTACCCGTCTGGACGCCCTGCTGCGCCACCCCGGTGACATCCAGCTGCGGCGCAGCGATGGCAGCCGCCACTGGGTCAGCCTGGCCCTGCACAAGGTCAATGGTACCGGGCTCAGCCTGGTCTACCTGTCCGACATCCAGGCCCAGCGCAATGCCGAGGCGCGCAGCAACCTGCTCACCGTCGGCTTTGACCAGGTCCGCGCCGCGATCCTGATCACCCGCGCCGATGCCGGCGCCAGCATCGTCCACGCCAACCGCGGCCTGCGCCAGCTGCTGGGCTACAGCGACAGCGAGCTGATCGGCCGCCCGCTGCTGGAGCTGATTGCCGACACCACCCTGCCCAACACCAACACCGAACAGCTGCTGGCCCCCCTGCTGGCCGGCCAGCCGCTGCGCACCGAGGTCTACCTGCGGCACAGCAACGAGCCGGGCATCTGGTGTGAAATCAACGCCAACCCGGTATTTGATGACAACAACCAGCCCCGGCAGCTGGTGGTGGTGCTCAGCGACATCAGCGAGGCACGGGTGCATGCCATGCTGCTCAACCGCCTGCTCGAGGCGATGGCGCGCGAGGTGCCCACCGAGGAAGTCATGGCCCTGCTGTGTACCGAGGTCCAGCGCATTGCTCCGGACATCATTGCCTCGGTGGTGCGTATCGACAACGAAGGCAGGCTGCGCCCACTGGCCGGCCCCAGCCTGCCGCCGGCCTACATCGCGATGATGGATGGCGTGGCCATCGGCCCGGCCTGCGGCAGCTGCGGCACCGCCGCCTGGAGTGGCAAGCCGGTGGTCAGCAGCAACATCGCCACCGACCCCAACTGGGAGGGCATTGCCGAACATGCACTGCGCCATGGCCTGGCCGCCTGCTGGTCAACCCCGGTGGAAGCCAGCGACGGCCGCATCCTGGGCACCTTTGCCTGCTATTACCGCAGTGCCCAGCAGCCTGACCCGCGCCACCTGCGCCTGATCGACACCTGCGTCCACCTGTGTGCGGTGGCCCTGGAGCGCGACCGTTCGCGCCAGCGCATCCACCACCTGGCCTTCCACGACAACCTCACCGGCCTGCCCAACCGCAGCCAGTTCATTGCCCGCGCCAACCAGGCCCTGGCCGCTGCCGAACATGCCGGCCACGGGCTGGCGGTGATTTCCCTGGACATCGAGCGCTTCAAGCAGATCAACGAGGTGATGGGCCAGGGCATAGGTGACAACCTGCTGCGCGAAATTGCCCGACGCATCCAGTGCGTACTCGGCCCGGCCGACACCGCCGGGCGCTTTTCCGGCGACGAATTCGCCCTGGTCATCGCCAACTGCGATGCCGAACAGGCCCGCACCACCAGCCAGGCCCTGCTGGACCATGTACAGGCGCCGCTGGCTGTCGGTCAGGCCGAACTGCGCCTGCGCGCCGGGGTCGGCATCAGCCTGTACCCGGACAACGCCGGCAATATTGCCGACCTGCTGCTGCAGGCCGATCTGGCCCGCCAGCAGAGCAAGCTGCCCGGGGCCACCCAGGCCCGCTTCTACAGTGAGTCAATGGACCACGCGATGCAGCAGCGGCGGGCGTTGGAGATCCGCCTGCGCCAGGCGGTCACCGAAAACAGCCTGCGCGTGCACTACCAGCCGCAGGTCAACCTGGTCGACGGCAGCCTGCACAGCGTGGAGGCGCTGACCCGCTGGGAACACCCGGAACTGGGCAGCATCAGCCCGGACTGCTTCATCCCGCTGGCCGAGGAATGCGGGGTGATCGGCGAACTGGGCATGTGGGTGATCAACCAGGCCTGCCAGGACCTGTGCCAATGGCGCAGACAGGGGCTGTCGGTGCCCACCGTCTCGGTCAACCTGTCACCCACCGACTTCCGTGACCCGGCCCTGCCCACCCGGGTCAAACAGCAGCTGGGCACCCATGGCCTGCTACCCGCCGACCTGACCCTGGAAATCACCGAAGCCGTGCTGTTGGACCGCCATCCGGACACCCTGCGCACCCTGCGCACCCTGGCCCAGCTGGGCGTGCGCCTGTCACTGGATGACTTCGGCACCGGCTATTCCAGTTTCAACTACCTGCGCGACCTGCCGGTATCGGAAATCAAACTGGACCAGAGCTTCGTCACCGAGCTGGACAATGACCCGGTAGCACTGATCCTGGCCGAGGCGGTGTGCCGGATCGGCGCCGCCCTGGACCTGTCGGTGGTGGCCGAAGGGGTCAGCCAGCGCCACCACGCCGACAAACTGCGCCAGCTGGGCTTCACCGCCGCCCAGGGGTTTTATTACTCACCGGCACTGCAGGCCGATGCACTGGCCCCGTGGCTGCAGCACTGCCGCCCGGCCCGGCTCAACGCCTGAGCCGTATGCAGCGGCTCAGCGCTGCTGGATCGGCACCACGGCCAGGGTCAGGCGCGACACGCAGACCCGCTTGCCGGCAGCGTTGCGGATGCTGATCTCCCAGACCTGGGTGCTGCGCCCCACATGCACCGCGGTGGCCCGCCCGGTGACCACCCCGCTGCGCTCGCCGCGCAAGTGGTTGGCATTGATTTCCAGCCCCACACACATCCAGCTGGCCGGGTCCACGCAGAGGTTGCCGGCGGTGCTGCCCAGGGTCTCGGCCAGCACCACCGAGGCGCCGCCATGCAGCAGACCATACGGCTGGTGGGTGCGCGCATCCACCGGCATGGTCGCCTCCAGCCAGTCCTCACCGGCGGCAGTGAACTCGATGCCCAGGTGGGCAATCAGGCTGTCGTGGCTCAGCGCATTGACTGCCGCCAGGTCCACCGGTTCCCGAAACACGCTTGCCATCGTCAACCACTCCCGTCACAGCATTCAAAGAATCGGTACCAGCCCCGCACCGAAGGCGGTCAGCATGCGTACCAGCAACCATTTGCCACCGACATTGACCTCGGGGAAATCCCCCAGCGCGCGGTAGCAGGCATAAAAACCGGGGTCCTTGGCCGACAGCGGCTGCGGGCAGTCCGGTGACGGCTGGTATTCAAACACGGTGGCATAACGCCAGGGCCACAGGTCCAGTACCGGCAGCGCCTCGGAGGCCTTGCCGACACTGTAGTTGAGCTGGCCCAGCAGCGGCATGCGCTGGCGCGGCGCCACCACCCAGGAATTGTCCGGCAGCATGTCGTGCTCGATGCTGTGGGCCAGCGCGCGGGCAAAGCCCTCATCGTCGATGACCACCATTGCCTCGGTGTTGTAGTTCTCGCTGCGCGGGTCGAAGTTGTGGGTACCGATCACGCCGATGCGGCGGTCGATCACCAGGGACTTGGCATGCAGGCCCATGCGCACGCCGTCACGGGTCACCGGCAATGGCCGGCTGGTGGCGCTGGAGCCCAGGAACGAGGGCCGGGTTTCGGTACGCAACACATCCCGTTCGACCTCACTGCCACCAGGTTGGCGCCGGCGCAGGTCGCCGTGGGCATTGCGGGTACGGGTGCTGCTGCTCGGTGCCAGCACCCAGGCCGGCAGGGCATCGGCGCGTGCATCCGGCTCCTGGTTCACCGGCGCCACCGGCGGGTCCAGCGGGAACGGCTTGTACTCGTGGATCTCCATCCCCAGCTCGCGCATGTTGCGCCGCTTGTACTTGTAGGACAGCGCATACACGATCGGGTTGTCGGTGGCGGCCAGGCTGTTGGTGGAGACCTGCACACGTACCTTGTGCTCGCGCTGGCGCAGCTGGCCGAACAGCTCGCGCGCGGCATCGGACATCACCAGGTAAGGGGTCTGCAGCAGGATCTCCTCCTGCGCGCTGTTGATCAGGCGGTCCAGCCGGAAGCTGGCCTCCTGTTCGCTTACCTGCGCCTTGTGTTTGGCCGGCAGGTCGGCCACGTAATGCACCGGGCCCACCTCCAGCGCCGGGTCAACGAAGCGTTGCCGGACCCACTGCGGATCATCGGCCAGGGCGCTGGCCCGGGCTACCCGCTGCGGGTTGCGCTGGGGCGGCGGCGGCAACGGCGGCACCCCCGAGCGCAGCAGCAGGCGGCCCACATCATTCAGGCGCTCCACCGCCACCGCGCGCGGCGCGGCCCAGAAGGCATCAAAGTTGACGGCCATCTGGCGCACTTCCGGCCCGCTGATGATCACGTCACGGTCGCGGAAGTTGTATTCGGTATCCCAGTCGTAATAGTCGTCCTGGTAGTTCCGGCCACCGACCACGCCAACCGCGTCGTCAATCACCAGCAGCTTGTTGTGCATGCGCTGGTTGAAGCGGCGGAAGCAGCACAGCACGCTGCCGGCGTAGTCCAGGTAACTGGGGTTGGCCTTGCCGAAGGTCGGGTTGTAGACCCGCAGCTGCAGGTTCTGGTGGGCACCGGCCAGGGCAGCCAGGGTCTGCAGGTCAGTGATCGCCGACAGCTGGTCGATCAACAGGCGCACCCTCACCCCGCGCCGGGCGGCAGCCAGCAGCTCGTCCAGCACCAGCCGGGCACTGTCGTCGGTGTCGAAGATGTAGGTCTGCAGGTCAATGCTGCGGGTGGCGCTGCGCAACAGGTTGATGCGCGCCACCAGGGCCGCCTCACCCTCGTCCAGGATGGTGGCGTAGTGCACCGGAGCCCCGGGCTGTGAACGCATGAAGGCATCCCCGGCCAGCGCCCGCAGGGGTGAATCAAGCGCGCAGTTGTCCGCCTGCTGGCACAGCCGCAGGTCCGAGCGCGCCTGCACGGCGATGCCGGCCGCACGTTCGCGCTGCGCCTGCGACAACGAGGCACAGCCACTGCCCACCAGCAGCATGGCCAGTGCGCACAACCGCATCCAGCCGCTCACGTGGGGTTTGCGCCATTCAGGCGTATCTGCAAAACAAAGGTCACCCGGTCACCTACCGCCAACTGCCAGCCATCCATCCCATAGGCCGCGCGCGATACCGTGCCGCGGCCCACGACAGGGCAATCATAGCCGGCTGCCCCGCATTGCGCGGGAGCCACCTGCATCCGGATCGGCCCGCGGATGCCGCGCAGGGTCAGCTCGCCACGGGCCTCACCACCACTGCTGGCAATCCCCGGCAGCTGGGGCTGGGAATGGAAGTGGATCAAGGGATGACGCTGCACGTCGAAGAAATCCTCGCCGCGCAGCCAGCCGGTGTAACGCTTGTTGCCGTTGACCTCGGCAAACCGCGCATCGATGGTCAGGCTGAAGCTCTCGCGCCCGTCTTCCAGGGTCTGCACCTGCCCCTGGAAGACCGGAAAGCGGCCGGTCAGGCGCTGGCCGTAGCGGGTCCGGATCTCGAACCCGATGACACTGTTCTGGGTGTCGATGGGCACTTCCCGGGCCAGTGACACGGGGCCGGGAAGCAGCGCCAGCAGGGCCAGCCAGCGCCACATCAAATCAGGGCCACCAGAACTGGGTCAGGCGCGCACTGCCCGGTTCCAGGGCCGCACCGGTGGGCAGCGAGAGCACCGCAATCGACGCCGGCGGCATGCCGCGGTAATCACCGGTGCGGCCGCTGTTGAGCAGGGCCACCAGCTGCTCCAGGCCCGGGTTGTGGCCCACCAGCAGCAAGCGCTCGACCTCGGCATGTTGCTCGATCAGGCTGATCAGGCCACCGGGCATGGCCTCGTAGATGCGCTCTTCCAGCCGCTGCTCGATGTAACCGGTCTGCCCCAGCACCGCTTCCAGGGTTTCCCGGGTACGCCGCGCCGGCGAACAGATCACCCGGTCCGGCAGCAGGTGGTTGTCACGCAACCAGCGGCCGGCCGCTTCGGCTTCGGCCTGGCCCACCGCCGACAGCGGGCGGTCCAGGTCGGCCTGGCCGGCAGCAGCGGCTTCGGCATGGGCGTGGCGCAGCAAAATCAGTTCCTGCATGGTCAAGCCTCCAAGGCGCCTTCAGGCGCGTTCAATCCATTCCAGCAACGGTTGCCAGTCCGCCTGGTGCTCGCGCACGGCGGCATTGTGGTAATCAAACAGGCTGCGCCCGTGGCTGGTCATCAGCACATAACCCTGGCTGTCGCGCAGCTGGGCCAGCACCGGGTAGGGCCACTGCGACAGCAGCTGCACCGCGGCCTGGCTGGCCTGGGTCCACGGCTTGGTGCGGTTGAGCACCAGGCCCACCGGCAGCGAGCCGTTGCGCACGCGCTCGTTGCCGGCCAGCGAATCGAGAAAGCCGATGATCGCCTCGATGTCCAGCGCCGAGGGCAGCACCGGCACCACCACCGCATCGGCAGCAGCCAGGAAGTGGGCCAGGTCATCGGCATAGGCACCGGCCGGGGCGTCAATGACCAGGGTGTCGGTGCCGTCGGGAATCAGCCGTTCCCAATGCTTCTTGCGGTGAACGTTGAGCGGCAGCACCGCGCTGTCCAGCTCGACCCGGCGCTGGGCCCAGCGACTGGCCGAGCCCTGCGGGTCGGCATCGGCAATTACCGTGTTGTGCCCCTGCAGGGCGCTGTGTGCCGCCAGATGGGTGGAGACCGTGGTCTTGCCCACGCCACCTTTGGAACCTGCCACCAGGATCGTCTTCATCCGCTTTCCCTCATTGGGCAACGCATGGAGCCTACACCGTGGCGGGTGGCCGGGGGTAGACAGTGCGGGCCGGCATGCCGGCTCTGCTATCGTGCCGTTTTTCCCCGGATCGACCGGCTGATGAGCCAGCTGCAGGACCTGACGGCGCTGATCCGCGCCAATACCCCGTTGATCGTGGTGCAAAGCGCCGACGAGGCCCAGGTCGTGGACCTGTTCCGACAGAGCCTGATGCAGGTCTGGCGGGCCCTGCACCGCTGGTCGGTCACCGAGGGCCTGCGCCGGCTGGACATCGACCGCGAGGACCCGGCCGAGGGCCCCACCGACCCCAGCTCGGTGCTGCGCACCATCCATGCCGCCGACCAGCGCGGGGTCTACCTGTTGCTGGATTTCCATCCCTACCTGGGCTATGCCAGCCACCAGCGGCTGCTGCGCGACATCCTTTCCCGCCGCCATTGCCAGCCCCACGTGGTGGTGCTGGTCGGCACCCAGGTCGAGCTGCCGGCCGAGCTGGAAGCCCTGGCCACCCGCTTCACCCCGCGCCTGCCCGATGCCGCAGCCCTGCTGCGCATGCTGCGCGAGGAAGTGGCCGGCTACGCGCGTGAGCACGGCGGGCGACGGGTCGAGGTCGACACCGAGGCCGCCCAGGCGATCCTGCGCAACCTGCAGGGCCTGGGCCTGCATGATGCCCGCCGTATCGCCCGCCAATTGATCTACACCGATGGCGCGCTGGCCAGCAGCGACCTGCCGCAGCTGGCCAAACTGAAGTTCGAGCTGCTCAACCGCTCCGGCCACCTGCACTACGAGTTCGACACCGCGCGTTTTGCCGATGTGGCCGGGGCCAACCGGCTCAAGCGCTGGATCAACCAGCGCCGCGGCCCCTTCATCGGCGGCAAGGCACCGCCCGGGCTGGACCCGCCCAAGGGCGTGCTGCTGCTCGGTGTGCAGGGCTGTGGCAAGTCCCTGCTGGCCAAGGCCACGGCGGCCGGCTTCGGGGTGCCCCTGCTGCGGCTGGATTTCGGCACCCTGTACAACAAGTACCACGGCCAAACCGAGTCCAACCTGCGCGATGCGCTGGCCTCGGCCGAACAGCTGGCACCGTGCGTACTGTGGATTGATGAAATCGAGAAGGGCCTGGCCGGTGGCGGCGAGGATGGCGGCGTCTCGCGCCGGGTGCTGGGCTACCTGCTGACCTGGATGGCCGAACGCAAGGCGCCGGTGTTCATCGTTGCCACCGCCAACGCCGTGCACGAACTGCCGCCGGAACTGCTGCGCAAGGGCCGCTTTGACGAGATCTTCTTTGTCGACCTGCCCGGCGCCGATACCCGGGTCGAGCTGCTCCAGCTGCACCTGTGCAAGCGCGGCCTGGATGCCGAACAGTTCCAGTTGCCGGCCCTGGCCGCGGCCAGCGAGGGGTTTTCCGGCGCCGAGATCGAGCAGGCCGTGGTTTCCGGCCTGTATGCCGCTTTTGCCGAGGAAAAGCCCCTGGACACCGCACTGCTGATGGCCGAGATCCGCGCCACCCGGCCGCTGTCGGTACTGATGGCCGAACAGGTACAGGCCCTGCGCGACTGGGCCCTGCCCCGCACCGTGCCGGCGGACTGATACAAGCGATCAGTAGCCCGGGATCGGCATTCCCGGTTTCCAGCCGGTCGGTGGCAGTACCGGCAACCCGGCACGCTGCAGCAAACCGACGAAGGCCTGGCGCTCGCCCAGCCGGGCCCAGTCCTGCACAAAGCGGGCGGTGTCGTGTGGCCCGCCCAGTACCGCGACTCCTGCCTGGGTGAGCCATTGCAGTTGGCGGTATTGCTCGGCCCAGTAAGCCGCTTGTGTCGCATCCAGCGCCTGCCGGCGCATTATCCCGACTCCCACACCGGCAGTCAGCAAAGCCGGGCTTTGGGTCGCCAGCAAGGCCAGGCGGCGACACTGCAGCACCTGTTCGCTCACCTGATGGGCCTGGGGGCAGTGCTGGGCAAGCCTGAGCAACGTCGGCATCACGCTTGCCGTCGCCCGGGCTACCGCCTGCTCGGCACGTACCTGCTGCATCACCGAGGTGGTGGGCAAGGCCTGGGTACTGTCCAGCATCAAGGCCAGTGCCGGCTGGATCGGATCACCCAAGCGCTCGGCCTGGCTGGCGGCCTCCCACAATGCGGGATGGCCGGCAGTATCGACCAACTCCATCCGCAGCAACTGCAGGCTGGCGTCCTCCAGTGCCAGATTCGCGGTGAGGGCCAACAAACGCTCGCGCGGGCAATCGGCAACCGAGCTGCACACCAACAAGGCAACGCTGGCCAGCAATGGATCACTGCCAGCTGCCGGAAGGCTGACCTCCAGCACGCGCTCAGGCGCGACGGGCAGGTTGTCGGCAGACAGCAGCAAGGCCGCCAGCTGTTGGGACGGAGTACCGGTTTCCAGCAAGGCCCTTATGCGGGCGACAGCCTGACGATAACTGGCCATTTCCGCCGCGCCAGCCTGCCATTCCGGCGAACCAGGCAATGCCGCGCCCGGCCGGGCGGCGGGCAAACCCGGTGCCTGGATACCAGTGACCCGCGCTGCTAAGGCGCCTTCACTACCGCGGCCATCTGCCCCGCCATCTACGGGCACTGGCGTGGCTGCCTGCGGTGAGCAGGCACTTGTACCGAGACAGCCCAACAGCAAAGCCGTGGCAGTCAACGCCGCAATACGCATCCGTCATCCATCCGTGCATGAGCCACTGCCGACCATGGCACAGGCGCCGCTGGCTGGCTACGTCAGCCCAGCCGCTGCAACAGCCAGACCCAGGCCGGCAGGGTGATCAGCGACAGCACGATGCCGTAGGCCACCAGAGCGGCGGCCAGGCGCGGGGCCAGGCCCTGCATCATGGCCAGCGCGGCGGCAGTCACCATCGAGGGCATGGCCGATTCCAGCACACTGGCCTGCAGGGCCAGCGGGCTCAAGCCGAACAGCCCGGCCAGCGGCAGGGCCAGTGCCGGCAGCACCACCAGCTTGAGCAGCAGGCCGTAACCCAGCGCCGGCAGCTCGGCCCGTGGCAGTTTCAGCTCAATGCTCAGGCCGACAGCCAGCATCACCAGCGGCAGCATCGCATCGGCCAGCATCTGCAGGGCCTGGCCCAGCCAGTGCGGCGGCGTGGCCGGCATCAGGGTCAAGCCCAGCACCAGTGCCCACACCGGCGGGAAACGCAGCACCCGGCCCAGCATCTGCTGCAGCCCGGGGCGCGGCCCGCCGCCGTAGCTGGCCAGCACATACAGGCCGAAGGTGGACAGCAGCACAAAGGTACCGAACTGGTCATACACCACCGCATACGGCAGGGCCGCTTCGCCAAGCAGGGCGCGCACCATCGGGTAGCCGACGAAACTGGTGTTGCCCAGGGCCACGCACAGCAGCAGCACGCCCTGGCGCTGGCGGTCGATGCCCAGCAGGCGGCCGCCCAGCGCCACCAGGGCCAGGGTGGCCAGCATCAGCAACCACGGGGTCAGTGCCAGGCCGAGCAGGCGCAGCTCGAACTGCAGCTGCGGCACATACAGCAGCACCGCTGCCGGCAGGCACAGGTAAAGCACCACTTTATTGAGCGTTTCGGGCGCATTTTCAGCGAACACCCGCAAACGTGCGAACAACATCCCCAGGCCGAGCAACAGCAGCATCAGGGCAAAGGCATCAACAGCCATACGGCAACCACACCAGCAATGGACGAGAGCCTGCCGCCCTCAAGCCCTTGCCAGTCTGCGCCTGCCCCGCGCTTGCCTCAACCCGCCTGCCTTGCTCAGGGCCAGCTCGGTGGATTGGCCAGCCAGGCCTGGTGCACCTGGCGCAGGGTTTCACGTTCGGCCGGCAACCACGCCGGCAGCAGCTGCTCGAAATTGGCCGGGTCGGCCCACAGCTGCGGCTCGGTACGCACTGCTGCGGCAAACCACTTCACCGCCTCGGCAGTCTCGCCCCGGGCCTGCAGCAGCAGGGCCAGGGTCGGCGGCGCCCAGCCCGGTTGCCCGCGTGTCTGCTCCAGAACCTGCCCCCAGGCCTGCCCGGCCTGTTCCAAACGGCCCTGGCGGAAGGCATGCCAACCGAAGTTCCAGCGCACATTGCGGCCGACCGTGGAGTTGGCTGCTGAGCTGGCGATAGCTTCCTGGTACAGCGAATCGGCCAGCTCCAGCCGGTTGTCGGCAGCGGCGATATTGGCCAGCTGTACCGTGGCTTCGACCATGCGCCGGCCCCGGCTGCGCTGGCGCGCCAGCTGGTCCACCACGTCCGCAGCGGCGGCATCCACCACCACGACCGCTTCGGCCGCCGGATCGGTGTCGAAATAGAACTCCCGGATCGGCGGCAACGACTGCGCCGACGCCGACCATGCCAGCCCCAGCATCAGGCTGACCAAGGACCCGCGAGTGTATTTTCCAATGCGCATCACTGTTCCCCTGTGACCAAAGACTCCCCCTGCGGTCACCGATGCTAAACCTTCATCTGCCCTTCATGCGAGCAGGAGGAGGAAATTTGCGACCCCGTTCTCCCTGAATACGGACCACGGTCTCTTGTCTGATGCCGATGGCAACACCTTGCGCACGGCACCCGATCACACTCCGCCCACGCGCAGCTGGAGAGGCAGGCCACGCCATTTGCGGGCCCGCCACCTGTACCCGGGGCTGCTGCCGCCCCCCGGGTGAGGCCGGGCTCACCCGGCCGGCGCATTGCCGGGAGCAGCCCGCCGCGGGGCCAGCACCGGGCTCAGCAGGTCGGCCGTGCCGGGGATGCGGCGCAGCTGCGGGTAACGCAGGCCGCCGCGGTAATCGATGCGCAGGTTGTGCACGGTCTGGTCCTGGCGCACCAGCAGCTGGATCGGCGTACCGTCCTTGCCGTCGCTGATCGCCTGGCGCAGGCGGCTGCCGCTGTAGACCAACCCGTTGACCGCCAGCACCTGCATGTCGCGCGCCAGCCCGGCGGCAAAGGCCGGGCTTTCCCAGCCGACCCAGCGCACATTGCCATCGGCGGCCAGCTTCAGCCCCAACGAGAACTGCAGGTCGGTGCTGCCATCGGCCTGGTCATCGGCCACCATCGCATTGGGCTGCTCGCTCCAGGCCAGCTCCCAGCCCATCCGCGCCAGGCCGTCGTGGGCGGTACCGGCACGGTCGTGCAAACGGCCATCAATATGGGCCTGCCAGTCACCCGGCTGCAGCTGCTGCAGGGTCTGCGCCACCCGCGCCGGCTCGAACAGCTGCACCTGGCCGGGCACGCTGCCGCGGTGGAAGGCGGCAGTGAACTGGTCCAGACCCTGTGCGCCGGCCGAATCGCTGCGCAGGCGGGCATCGATGTCCAGCCAGAACAGGATGCCTTCGTCGTAGAAGTCAAAGCCGCGCTGCCAGTCGGCCCAGGCCTGCGGCTTGTCGTTGAAGTCGGCAATGCCCTGGTACTGGGTATCGGCCAGGTCACGCCACTGGCGCCCGGCCTGGCTGGCAAAGTGCGCCTGCAACTGGGCCAGGCGGGCCATCACCTGCTCGTGGTTCCACAGCCCGGAACGGGCCGCCAGCACCAGTGCCCAGTACTGGGTCAGGCCTTCGTAGATCCACAGCCCGCGGTTGTCCATCGGCCCGTTGTAATGGGCCACCCAGCTGCCGGCCGGGCGCCAGGCCTTGCCGATCCAGGCATGCACGTACTCGTGGGCGAGCAGGTCGTTGTCGGCCACCGGCGGCTGCCCCTGCAGGTAGCCCTCGTGCATGCCGTTCTCGCTGGACTGCGCATGTTCCAGACCGATTCCGCTGAAGGTGTCGGAAATGGCCAGCAGGAAGTCGTAATGCGCATACGGGCGATGGCCGAACAGCGCGTCGGCCTCGGCCACCAGCGCCTTGTGCGCGTCCAGTACCGCGGTGGTGGGCTGCAACAGGCCAGCCTGCTCGGCCACCGCATGCAGCACCACCGGCTGGGCCTGGCCGGCATCCAGCGGCCACGCACGGTAATGGCGGCCGGCATAGACCGGCGAGTCGATCAGGGTCATCAGGTCCACCGGGCGGTAGGCCAGGCAATCGGCCTGACGGCGGCCACGCAGCGAACTGCCGGCCTGCCAGCCTTGCGGCAGGCACAGGGTGGCGGCCACCTGGACCTGGCGGGTGTCGCTGTTGGCCGGGTAGAACAGCACCCGGTGCCACTGGATCGACAGCAGGTTCTGGGTCATCGCCACCCGCCCCTGGTCGGTGGCCGTGGGCGAGAGGTAATCAAAGGACAGCTGCACGCTGTCCACTCCCTCGGGCACCTGCACGTTGATCGCGTACATGTTCAGCGGGTCGCGCTGCCAGACCAGCGGCTTGCCCTTGGCCTGCAGCCGCAGGCCGGCAATCTGGTTGATAGGCCCGGTCGGCGCGTGGTGGCCGGGAATCCACTGCGGGTACCACAGGGTCAGGGTGCCCGGTTGCGCCGGGATGGTCTGCTGCACCCGCTGCAGGCGGCGCTGCACATCACTGGCATCCACCCGCAACTGCATCTGCCCGGGCCAACCCGGCCCTGCCGGCGGCGCGGTGTGGCCGTCCTGCGCCATTGCCCCCCCGGCCATGCCGATCATGGCCACCACCAACACCTGCCCCAGCCAGTTCCCCTGCCTTGCCATGGACCACCTCCGTGAAGACGGAGCCGATCCTAGCGCGTCAGCGCACCGTTTCAGCAAGCTGCCAGACCAGCAGCTCGTTGTTGGCCGGCAGGCAGTGGCTGTGCACACGCTGCAGGCCATGGGCAGCGGCCTGCACATCGATGGCTTCCCGGTCGCGGATGCCCGAAGCCGCATCGCGCGCTTTCAGCCAGGCATCGAAATCGCGGTTGCTGTCGCTGGTGAACTGGCCATCGCGCTTGAACGGCCCGTAGGCAGCGAACAGCCCGCCGGCCGGCAACAGCGCAGCCACGCCCTGCAGCAGGGCACACACCGCCTCCCAGCTCATGATGTGCAGGGTGTTGGCGGTGAACACGGCATCGAAACGACCGCTGGCCAACGCTGGCTGCAAGCCGGCACCGGGCACCGCCTGCACGGCGATGGGGGCAGGCGTATTGGCCAGCCCGGCCTCGTCCAGCCACAGGCGCATGCCCGGCAGGTGATCGGCATGGTCACTGCATTGCCAGACCAGCTGCGGCAGGGCGGCGGCGAAATGCACCGCATGCTGGCCGGTGCCACTGCCGATTTCCAGCACATGACGATGGCCGGCGAGCAGCGGCTGCAGCACGGCCAGGATCGGCTCGCGGTTGCGCTCGCAGGATTGCGCGAAAGGTTTGTTGTCCATGCGCACAGTCTGCCAGTGCGCACATGACCATGGTCACTTGCCGGCATACCCCTTCACTGTGGAGAGTCGAAGGGTTCATACCGCGCCGGAGTCGTTACAGATGCAACGCCGTCAGTTCCTCACCGCCGCTGGCCTGGGCCTGACCGCACTGGCGATCAGCCCCGCCCATGTCGCGGCCGCGCAGCGGCTGCTGGTACCGGCCGATACGGCCCGTCGCCGCCAGCTGGCCGATGTCGCCCTGCAGGCCGCGCGCGAGGTACAGGCCAGCTATTGCGATGTCCGCATCGGGCGCTACCTCAACCAGGCGTTGATGACCCGCGAACACAAGGTGGAGAACATCGTCCACGGTGAATCGGCCGGCATCGGCATCCGGGTCATTGTCGATGGTGCCTGGGGTTTTGCCGCCACCGATGACCAGCGCAGCGATGCGGTGGCCGCCACCGTGCGCCAGGCCGCCGCCATCGCCCGCGCCAATGCCCGCCTGCGCACCCAGCCGGTGCTGCTGGCACCGACCCCGGCGCTGGGCGAGGTGGCCTGGGCCACGCCTGTGCAACGCAATGCGATGGCAGTGCCGCTGGAAGAAAAGCTGGCCCTGCTGATGGAGCTCAACAGCGCGGCGCTGGGCGCCGGCGCCAGCTTCGTCAGCTCGCAGCTGTTTGTGATCAACGAGCAGAAATACTTCGCCTCCAGCGATGGCTCCTATGTGGACCAGGACGTGCACCGCATCTGGCTGCCCTTCACGGTGACCGCCGTGGATCCGGCCAGCGGCAGGTTCCGCACCCGCAACGGGCTGTCCGCACCGATGGGCATGGGCTGGGAATACCTCACCGGCCAGGCCGGTGACGAGATCGTGCTGCCCGGCGGCGTGCTGGCCTATGACCGCCGCTACAACCCGGTGCAGGACGCGCTGGCCGCCGCCCGCCAGGCCCAGGAAAAACTGCGTGCGCCTTCGGTAAAGCCAGGCAAGTACGACCTGGTGATCGACCCGTCCAACCTGTTTTTGACCATCCACGAAAACGTCGGCCACCCGCTGGAGCTGGACCGCGTGCTCGGCTACGAGGCCAACTACGCCGGCACCAGCTTTGCCACCCTGGACAAGCGCGACGCCGGCTTCCAGTGGGGCAGCGACATCGTCAACTTCTTTGCCGACCGAACCACCGCCGGCTCGCTCGGTGCGGTGGGGTATGACGACGAGGGCGTGGCCACCAAACGCTGGGACCTGGTGCGCGACGGCAAGCTGGTCAACTACATGGCCACCCGCGACGAGGTGCACATCCTCGGCGAAAACGCCTCGCACGGCTGCAGCTATGCCGACTCGTGGAAGAGCGTGCAGTTCCAGCGCATGGCCAATGTCTCGCTGGCCGCCGGCAAGACCGGGCTGACCCCGGCCCAGCTGATTTCCAATGTGGAAAATGGCCTGTACTTCCATGGCCGTGGCTCATATTCGATTGACCAGCAGCGCTACAACGCCCAGTTCGGCGCGCAGCTGGTGTACCAGATCAAGAACGGTGAAGTGGTCGGTCTGGTCGAGGATGCGGCTTACCAGATCCGCACCCCGGAGTTCTGGAATGCCTGCTCGGCGATCTGCGATGCGCGCGACTTCCGACTCGGCGGTTCGTTCTTCGACGGCAAGGGCCAGCCCTCGCAGGTGTCGGCGGTGTCGCACGGCTCG
>JBJEWP010000015.1:0-2879 GCA_051885115.1 Stenotrophomonas sp.
CCGGGCGAGCCGCCGACCAAGGACGCCGCGCAGAACCTGTTCCACAACCTGTTCTTCACCTTCGAGCGCTACGACCTGTCCACGGTCGGTCGCATGAAGTTCAACCGCCGTGTCGGCCGCAAGGAAGTCACCGGCGAAGCCGTGCTGTACGACAAGAAGTACTACGGCGAGCGCAATGACGAGGAATCCAAGCGTCTGGTCGCCGCCCATGGCGAGACCTCGGACATCCTGGACGTGATCAAGGTCCTGACCGAGATCCGCAACGGCCGTGGCATCGTCGATGACATCGACCACCTGGGCAACCGCCGCGTGCGTTCCGTCGGCGAAATGGCCGAGAACGTGTTCCGCGTGGGCCTGGTCCGCGTCGAGCGTGCGGTCAAGGAGCGCCTGTCGATGGCCGAGTCCGAAGGCCTGACCCCGCAGGAACTGATCAACGCCAAGCCGGTGGCTGCTGCAATCAAGGAATTCTTCGGTTCCTCGCAGCTGTCCCAGTTCATGGACCAGAACAACCCGCTGTCGGAAGTCACCCACAAGCGCCGTGTCTCGGCCCTGGGCCCGGGTGGCCTGACCCGTGAGCGTGCCGGCTTCGAAGTGCGCGACGTGCACCCGACCCATTACGGCCGCGTCTGCACCATCGAAACCCCGGAAGGCCCGAACATCGGCCTGATCAACTCGCTGGCCGTGTTCGCCCGCACCAACCAGTACGGTTTCCTGGAAACCCCGTACCGCAAGGTGGTGGATGGCAAGGTCAGTGACGAGGTCGAATACCTGTCGGCGATCGAGGAAAACGAGTACGTCATCGCCCAGGCCAACGCGCTGCTGGACAACAACAGCATGTTGACCGAAACCTTCGTGCCGTGCCGCTTCCAGGGCGAATCACTGCTCAAGCCGCCGCATGAAGTGCACTTCATGGACGTCTCGCCGATGCAGACCGTGTCGGTCGCTGCTGCGCTGATTCCGTTCCTGGAGCACGATGACGCCAACCGTGCACTGATGGGCGCCAACATGCAGCGTCAGGCCGTGCCGACCCTGCGTGCGCAGAAGCCGCTGGTGGGTACCGGTATCGAACGCGCCGTGGCCCGTGACTCCGGTGTGACCGTCAACGCCCGCCGCGGCGGTGTGATCGAGCAGATCGACGCCGCCCGTATCGTGGTCAAGGTCAACGAGGAAGAGATCGTTGGTGATACCGATGCCGGCGTGGATATCTACCCGCTGATCAAGTACACCCGTTCCAACCAGAACACCTGCATCAACCAGCGTCCGCTGGTCAATGTGGGCAACGTCATCGCCCGCGGCGACGTGCTGGCTGACGGTCCGTCCACCGACATCGGCGAGCTGGCCCTGGGCCAGAACATGCTGATCGCGTTCATGCCGTGGAACGGCTACAACTTCGAAGACTCCATCCTGCTGTCCGAGCGTGTGGTCGAACAGGATCGTTACACCACGATCCACATCGAAGAGCTGACCTGCGTTGCGCGTGACACCAAGTTGGGGCCGGAAGAAATCTCTGCCGACATCCCCAACGTGTCCGAGCAGGCGCTGAACCGTCTGGACGAGTCCGGCGTGGTCTACATCGGTGCCGAAGTGCGCGCCGGTGACATCCTGGTCGGCAAGGTCACCCCGAAGGGCGAAAGCCAGCTGACCCCGGAAGAGAAGCTGCTGCGCGCGATCTTCGGCGAGAAGGCTTCGGACGTGAAGGACAGTTCGCTGCGCGTGCCGCCGGGCATGGACGGCACCGTCATCGACGTGCAGGTCTTCACCCGCGATGGCATCGAGAAGGACAAGCGCGCCCGTCAGATCGAAGAATCTGAAATCAAGCGCGTAAAGAAGGACTTCGACGACCAGTTCCGCATCCTGGAAGCAGCCATCTACGCCCGTCTGCGTGGCGTGATCGTCGGCCGCGTTGCCAATGGCGGCCCGGGCCTGAAGAAGGGCGACAGCATCACTGACGCCTACCTGGACGGCCTGAAGAAGTCCGACTGGTTCATGCTGCGGATGAAGGACGACGACGCTGCCGAAGCGATCGAGCGCGCCCAGATGCAGATCCAGATGCACGAGAAGGAATTCGAAGCCCGCTTCGCGGACAAGCGTTCCAAGATCACCCAGGGCGATGATCTGGCCCCGGGCGTGCTGAAGATGGTCAAGGTGTTCCTGGCCGTGAAGCGCCGCATCCAGCCTGGCGACAAGATGGCAGGCCGCCACGGCAACAAGGGTGTGGTCTCCAACGTGGTGCCGGTCGAGGACATGCCGTACATGGCCGACGGCAACACCGTGGACATCTGCTTGAACCCGCTGGGCGTGCCGTCGCGTATGAACATCGGCCAGATTCTGGAAGTGCACCTGGGCTGGGCCGCAAAGGGCCTGGGCAAGCGCATCCAGAAGATGCTGGACGAAAAGCGTGCCGTGCTCGAGCTGCGTGAGTTCCTGGGCAAGGTCTACAACCACGACGCTGCCAACGCCGGCGACCGTGTCGACCTGGATCAGTTCTCCGACGAGGAGCTGCTGAACCTGGCCCGGAACCTGACCGACGGCGTGCCGATGGCCACCCCGGTGTTCGACGGCGCCTACGAGGAAGAAATCCGGCACATGCTGGAGCTGGCCTACCCGGATTCGGATCCGGAAACCGAGCTGCTCGGCTTCAATGCGTCCAAGACCCAGATGCAGCTGTACGACGGCCGCACCGGTGAGGCATTCGACCGCAAGACCACGGTCGGCTACATGCACTACCTCAAGCTGCACCACCTGGTTGACGACAAGATGCACGCCCGTTCGACCGGCCCGTACTCCCTGGTGACCCAGCAGCCGCTGGGCGGCAAGGCACAGTTCGGTGGCCAGCGCTTCGGTGAAATGGAAGTCTGGGCGCTGGAAGCCTACGGCGC
>JBJEWP010000016.1:0-24328 GCA_051885115.1 Stenotrophomonas sp.
CCGACCGGCAAGGCCGTGCCGGCCACCGAAGCCAACGTTGCTGCTTTCGAAGCCAAGCGCGCCGAATACGAAGCCAAGGCTGCCGCCACCCACGCTGACGCCGCTGCCCGCGCCGAAAAGCTGGAAGGCGCCTCGGTGACCATCGGTTCGCACGCTTCGGCCGAAGGCAAGCTGTACGGTTCGGTTGGCCCGCGTGACATCGCCGAAGCCTTCACCGCTGCCGGCCTGCCGGTGGAAAAGAGCGAAGTCATCCTGGGCGAAGGTGCTTTCCGCCAGGTTGGCGAATACGACGTCACCATCAAGCTGCACGCTGACGTTGCTGCCACTGTCAAGGTTGTGGTCCAGGCTGACGCCTGATCCAGCAACTGACGGCAGACAAGGGGCGGGCCTTCGGGCCCGCCTTTTTTTATGCTTGCGCCGGCTGGCTATACTGCGCGGGCGCCCGATCCTGACGGGCCTGAGCCCTGCATGCGCCTTACCTCGATCAAACTCTCCGGCTTCAAGTCCTTTGTCGACCCGACCAGCGTGTCGCTGCCGGCCAACTTCACCGTGGTGGTCGGGCCCAACGGCTGTGGCAAGAGCAACATCATCGATGCGGTGCGCTGGGTCATGGGTGAAAGCTCGGCCGGACGCCTGCGTGGGGAATCACTCACCGATGTGATCTTCTCCGGCTCGGCCGCACGCAAGCCGGTGTCGCAGGCCACGGTGGAGCTGCTGTTTGACAACAGTGCACGCAAGGTCAGCGGTGAATTCGCCGCGTTCGACGAAATTTCGGTCAAGCGCCGGGTTGATCGCGACGGCAACAGCGAGTACTTGCTCAATGGCAGCCGCTGCCGCAAGCGCGATGTGACCGAGCTGTTCCTGGGCACCGGGCTGGGCCCGCGCAGCTACGCCATCATCGAACAGGGCATGATCAGCCAGGTCATCGATGCCAAGCCGGAAGCCCTGCGCGCCCATCTGGAGGAAGCGGCCGGAATCAGCCTGTACAAGGAACGCCGGCGCGAAACCCTGAGCCGCATCGCGCAGACCCGCGAGAACCTGGAGCGCCTGGCCGACCTGCGCGGCGAAGTCGCCCGGCAGCTGGAACAACTGCAGCAGCAGGCCGAGCAGGCCGGCCAGTACCGCCAGCTGCAGGCGCAGCGCCAGCAGCAGCAGGGCCAGTTGCTGGCGCTGCAGTATCGTCACGCCCGCCAGCAATGGGAACAGGCCAGCCAGCAGCTGGCCAGGCGCCAGGCCGAGGTCGATGCCGGTGTGGCCCAGATCCATCAATTGGATGCGGCCCAGGCCGAGCCGCTGCAGCGTTTGCAGGCCGCCGAGCAGGCGCAGCAGCAGGCCGTGGCCGCGCACTATGCCAGCCAGGCCGAGCAGGCCCGGCTGGAACAGGCGCTGGCCCATGCGCACAGCCTGGGCCAGCGCCAGCACCAGGAGCAGGCGCTGGCCAGTGACGGCCTGCAGCAACTGCAGCAGCAGCTGCAGCGTGATGCGCACGATGCCGCTCAGCTGCAGGACGGGCAGGCAGGTCTGCAGGAACAGCTGGAGCAGGCCACCGCACAGCTGGAGCAGGCCGGGCAGGCCGTTGCCCAGGCCCGGCTGGCGCGCCAGCAATGGCAGCAGCAATGGGACCAGGCCAGCGCGCAGCTGCACGAATGCAGCCGCCAGCTCACCCGGGAAAGCACCCGTGAGGAATCCATGGCCGGGCAGGGCAGGCAGCTGGAGCAGCGTCTGGCTGCCCACGACGCTGCCCTGCAGCAGTTGCAGGCCGACCACGACGCCTGCCTGCTGGCTCCGGCAGAGCAGGCGCTGGCCCGGGCGCAGGCGGCGCTGGAGCAGGCGCAGCAGCAGTGGCTGCAGGCCAGTGACGGCCGTGCGCAGGCCGAGCAGGCCCAGCAGCAGGCCGACGAGCGGCTGCAGCAGCTGCGCAGCCGGCAGCAGCAGCTCGATGGCCAGCTGACGGCCCTGCAGACCCTGCAGGACGCTGCCCTTGGACAGGACGATCCCGGCCACCAGGCGTGGCTGGCTGGGCAGGGGCTGGCGGACATGCCGCGGCTGGGCAGCCTGTTGAAAGTACAGCCGGGCTGGGAGGCGGCAGTGGAGGCGGTGCTCGGGCCCTGGCTGCAGGCACTGGTGGTGCCGCGCACGCGGCGGGAACAGCTGGCCTCCAGCTGGAATGACGGCCAGCCGTGCTGGCTGGCCGATGCAGATACCGATGCTGATGGCTTGCCGGCTGTCAGTGCCGACAGCCTGGCCAGCCGGGTCGATGGCCCACCGTTGGTGCGCTGGTTGCTGGCGCGGGTAGGGCTGCCCGGCAGCGAGGGCGGTGCAATGGACTGGCGGCTGGATGCCGACGGCCGGCTGAGCAGTGCCCATGGCAGTTGCCAAGGCCGCAGCGATGTCGGTGCAGGGGTGTTGTTGCGCGCACAGCAAGTGCAGCAGCTGCAGGCGCAGCGGGAGCTGCAGCGGGCAGAACTGGAGCAGGCGCAGCAGGCAGACAACGCTGCACGCCTGGCCTTGCAGGTCGGCAGGCAGGCCGAGCAGCAGGCACAGCAGGTGCTCGACCGGGCCCGCCAGCAGCAGGGCGCAGCCAGTGCTGCATTGACCGTGCTGGCCGCCCGCCGTGAAGGCCTGCAGCGCGAGCTGGAGCGCGCGCGGGGCACGGCCCAAGAGCTGTTGCAGCAACATCAGGCGTTGCAGCAGCAACAGCAGCAGCTGGCGACGGCATTGCAGCAGGCCAGTGCCATGCAGGCTGGCGCCCGGCAACAATGTGATGCGCTGGCAGCACTGCGGCAGCAGCACGAAGACACCCTGGAGCTGGCGCAGCGGCAGTTGGCCGACAGCCGGGAGCGCCAGCACGCACTGGTGTTGCAACGCGAGACCGGGCTGGCCCGGCATGCAGCACTGGTCCAGGCGCTGCAGCGCGGGCAGGCCCAGCAGCAGGCCCTGCAGGCACAGCTGGAACAGCTTGCCCAAGGTCAGCAGGACAGCGGCCGGCAGCAGCAACAACTGGAACAGGCCTTGGTGCAGGCGCGCCAGGCGGCTGCGCAGGCAGCAAGCGCAGTGGAGCAGGCGCGGCAGGCCCATGAACAGGCGCAGCAGGCCGCGGCCCGGGCGCTGGCGCACCGCCAGCAGCGTCAACAGTGGCTGGATGAGCAGCGTGAAGATCTGCTGCAGTTGCGCCTTCAGGTGCAGGCGGCCGAGCTGGCACAGCAGCAGGCGGCCAGTCTGGCCGATCAGGAGCAGCTGCCGCTGGAGCAGACGTTGGCACAGTTGCCGGCCGATGCCCGGCCGGCAGCGCTGCAGCGCCAGTTGCGCCAGCTCGATGCGCAGCTGCAAGCCATGGGCGCAGTCAACCTGGCGGCCATCGAGCAGTACGAGCAGGCCAGCCAGCGCCATGCCTGGCTGCAGGGTCAGCAGACTGACCTGGACGGGGCACTGGAAACCCTGGAGACGGCGATGGCGCGGATTGACCGGGAGACCCGTGGCCGCTTCAAGGAAACCTTCGACAAGGTCAATGATGGCCTGCAGACGCTGTACCCACAGCTGTTTGGCGGTGGCCAGGCCTGGCTGGAGCTGACCGGCAGCGATCTGCTCGACGCCGGGGTCAGCCTGATGGCCCGCCCGCCGGGCAAGAAGGTCAGCAGCCTGTCGTTGCTGTCCGGTGGCGAAAAGGCGATGACCGCCGTGGCCCTGGTGTTTGCTATTTTCCAGCTCAACCCGGCCCCGTTCTGCCTGCTCGACGAGGTGGACGCGCCGCTGGACGAGGCCAATGTCGGCCGGCTGGCGCAGATGCTGCGGCAGATGAGTGAACACGTGCAGTTCTTGAGTGTTTCGCACAACAAGGCAACCATGGAGGCCGCCGACCAGCTGTGCGGGGTTACCATGCGCGAGCCGGGCGTCAGCCGCCTGGTCAGTGTCGACCTGAGCGAGGCGGCACAATTGGCGGGCACGGCATGACGTGTCATTCTCAATCTCCATACTGAACACGGGACCATTCCATGTCCGACACCAGCTGGGTCCGCATCGGCATCCTTGCCGCCGGCTTGTTGTTGATCGCTGCCATCTACTTCTTCGGCCGCCCGTCACGGCCGGCCCAGGGTCGACGCCGCAACAGCCCGGCCGGGCCGGGCCGGCAGGAGCCGCACTCGGTACAGGAGGGGCAGTCATGCGGGGATGGTGAGGACATGGCCGCTGACAGCGGCAGGCAGGGCGAGCTGGCGCTGGCCGAACCGGCTGCCGCAGTGCCTGAGCTGGAGCTGGGCAAGCGGGTGCAGGAGGACTTCGACAAGATCGTCTCGCTGTACGTGGCTGCGCGCGCCGGCGAGGTGCTGCGAGGCGAGGACATCGTGGTGGCCGCGGAGAAGACCGGCATGATCTACGGCCACATGCAGGTGTTCCACCGCCTGCTGGAAGGCAAGCCGGAAGCCGGCCCGGTGTTTTCGATGGCCTCCATCCTCAAGCCGGGCAGCTTTGACATGGCCACCATCAGCCAGATGGAAACCCCGGCCATTGCCTTCTTCCTGACCCTGCCGGCACCGCTGCCGGCGCTGGATGCCTGGGAGAAAATGGAGCCGACCGTGCAGCGCATGGCCGAGCTGCTCGATGCGGTGGTGCTGGATGATGGCCGCAATGCCCTGGGCCGCCAGCGCATTGCCCACATCCGTGACGAGCTGCGTGCCTATGACCGCCAGCATGAGGCGCCGCCGCTGACCAAGCCGCCGCGCTGGTAAGCGGTCACGAGGCATTGCCTGCAACGCCCGGCACGCCCGGGCGTTGTGCCATGCGGCCGTGGCCACGCCACTGGCCAGTCTGGGTACGCCGTGCCGGCATCGGCGGGCAGGGCGCAGGCGGCATCAGCGGCTAGAATTGGCTTCCGGCTCCACCACTTCGTGCCTGCATGACCCAGACCCCCAGCCAACACATCACGCAGCTGCGCCAGCAGCTCCAGCAGGCGGCCGATGCCTACTACAACCATGACGAGCTGGTCATCAGCGATGCCGACTACGATGATCTGCTGCGCCAGTTGCAGGCGCTGGAGGCGCAGCATCCTGAACTGGCCAGCAATGATTCGCCGACCCGGGTGGTGGGCGGGCGGGCCTCGGGCCGCTTTGCCGAAGTCACCCATGCCCTGCCGATGCTGTCGCTGGGCAATGCGTTCTGCAAGCTGGCCGATGACGGCCAGCTCGACGAGGATGCCGGCGGCGAGCTGGCCACGTTCATCAGCCGCGTTGCCCAGGAGCTGGGGCAGGGGGCTGACACCTTGGTGTTCAGTGCCGAGCCCAAGCTCGATGGCCTGGCCATCAGCCTGCGCTACGAGCACGGCGTGTTCGTGCAGGGCGCCACCCGTGGCGACGGCACCACCGGCGAGGATGTGACCGCCAACCTGCGCACCATCACCGACATTCCGCAGCAGCTGGCCGGCAGTGGCTGGCCGGCGGTGCTGGAGGTGCGCGGCGAGGTCTACATGGCCCATGCGCACTTCCAGGCCTACAACGCGGCGGCCCGCGCCCAGGGCGGCAAGGTGCTGGCCAACCCGCGCAATGCTGCCGCCGGCACCCTGCGCCAGCTCGACCCGCGGGTGGTTGCCGAACGCCAGCTGAGTTTTTTCGCCTACGCCACCGGCCTGGTGGAAGGTGGCGAGCTGGCCGGCAGCCATTCGGCCACCCTGGCCCAGTTGCGCAGCTGGGGTTTTCCGGTCAGTGCGCTGTGCCAGGTGGTGACCGGCCGGCAGGGGCTGCTGGACTATTTCCACCGCATCCAGGCCCAGCGCGACAGCCTGCCGTTCGATATCGACGGGGTGGTCTACAAGCTTGATGACAAGGCCGGCCAGGCCCGGCTGGGTTTTCTCAGCAACAAGCCGCGCTGGGCCATCGCGCACAAGTTCCCGGCCCAGGAACAGACCACCACGGTGGAGGACATCGAGATCCAGATCGGCCGCACTGGCGCGGCCACCCCGGTGGCCCGGCTGGCGCCGGTGCAGGTGGCCGGGGTAGTGGTGACCAATGCCACCCTGCACAACGCCGACCAGATTGCCCGTCTGGATGTGCGCGTGGGCGATGCGGTGATCGTGCGCCGTGCCGGCGATGTGATTCCCGAAGTGGTCAGCGTGCGCCTTGACCTGCGCCCGGAAAACACCACTGCGTGGCAGATGCCACCGGCCTGCCCGGTGTGTGGTGCCGAACTGGTGCAGGAAGAGGGCATGGTGGTCTGGCGTTGCTCCGGCGAACTCAGCTGTCCGGCCCAGCGCAAGGAGGCCATTGCCCACTTCGCCTCGCGCAAGGCGATGGACATCGATGGCCTGGGCGAGAAGTTCATCGAGGTGCTGGTCGATGCCGGCATCGTCACCGGCGTGGCGGATCTTTACCGTCTGGACCGCGACACCCTGCTCAAGCTCAAACTCATCCTTGATGCCAGTGATGTGGAAGCTTACGTGGCCGCCCTGCAGCCGCACCTGCTGCCATTGGCCAGTGGCCAGGCCCTGGCACAGCTGCTGGCGCTCAGCGGGCGCCCGGACTGGCGTGCGCGTGCCCTGGCGCTGCCGGTCCAGCTGGAGTGGGAGGGCAAGAAAATTGCCACCCGCTGGGCCGACAAGCTGATTGAAGCCATCGATGCCAGCCGCAACACCACCCTGGCCCGGCTGCTGTTCGCGCTGGGCATCGAACATGTGGGTGAGGCCACGGCCAAGACCCTGGCCCAGTGGTTCGGTGATCTGGAACTGATCCGCCACCTGCCATGGCCGCTGTACAAGCAGGTGCCGGACATCGGCGGCGAGGTGGCCCGTTCGATTGGCCACTTCTTCGACCAGTCCGGCAACCAGGAGGCGCTGGACGCGCTGCTGGCCGGCGGGGTCAGCATCACCGATGCCCATGCGCCGACGGCCCGTCTGCGCCCGGGCCTGGGCCTGGTGCCCTTGCTGGTCGCTGCCGAGATTCCCGGCATCACCGCCAAACGTGCCCAAGCGCTGGCGTCGGTGGTGGCTGATGCCGCCAGCCTGGTGGATGCGGAAATGGGCCAGCTGGCCGCTTCCGGCCTGCCCGGGCCGGTGTTGCGCGGGCTGACCGATTGGCTGGAGGTGGCTGCCAATGCCCGCCTGCTGCTCGAGGCCGAGGCGGCCATGCAGCGCCTGTTGCCGCTGCTGGACGAACACACGGCCACTGCCGGCCCGTTGGACGGGCAGACCGTGGTGCTCACCGGCACCCTGGTCGCGCTCGGCCGCGACGCCGCCAAGGCCCACCTGGAAGGCCTCGGGGCCAAGGTGGCCGGCAGCGTGTCAAAGAAAACCAGTTTTGTCGTTGCCGGTGCCGAGGCCGGTTCCAAACTCACCAAGGCACAGGAGCTCGGAGTGCCGGTGTGGGATGAAGCACAGTTGCTGGCATGGCTGGCAACCCAGGGGATCACTGTATGAACACCTCATCGAACAGCCCGTTGCGCACGCGTGTGGCGCTGCCGGCCGACCTGCCGCTGCTGATGCAGCACGTTGCCGATTTTTATGCCGAAGACCAGATCATTCTGCGCCGCGAACGCGTGCAGGCCGGGCTGCAGGCGCAGCTGGCAGATGCGCGCAACGGCACCGTGCTGATCCTGTCCACGCCCAGCCTGGACTTTGCCGGCTACATCAACCTGGGCTGGTGCTTCAGCATCGAACAGGGCGGGCGCTTCGTGTTGCTTGACGAGCTGTACCTGGTGCCGTCGGCACGCGGTGGCGGTCTGGGGCGCAAGGCACTGGCAATCGCCGCAGACTGGGCGCGCGAGCAGGGCGCGGCGGTGATGCGGCTGGAGGTGAACCACCACAACCCACGGGCCAAGGCGCTGTATCTGTCCTGTGGCTATGCCGACGATGCGCGTGACCTGCTGACCCTGGAGCTGCAAGGCTGATGCTCAGCAACCAGCAACGCGGCGCCCTGCAGCTGCGCGCGGCGGTCAATGCCGCCATTCGCCGCTTCTTTGCCGAGCGTGATGTGCTCGAGGTGGAAACCCCGATCCTGTCAGCGGCCGGCAATACCGAGCCGAACATCGACAGTTTCACCACCACCTTCAGTGGCCATGTCAGCGCCGGTGCGCGTACCCGCTGGCTGCGCACCTCGCCCGAATACCCGCTCAAGCGCCTGCTTGCTGCCGGGCTGGGTGACTGTTACGAGCTGGGCCGGGTGTTCCGCAACGGTGAAGCCGGCGGCCGCCATAACCCCGAATTCACCATGCTGGAGTGGTACCGGGTTGGCTGGGACCATCATCGCCTGATCGATGAAACCGTGGCTCTGGTACAGCAATTGCTGGCCCTGGTCGGGCGCACGGCCATGCTGGAAGTGCTGACCTACCGCGAGCTGTTCGTCCGCCATGTCGGGCTGGACCCGTTCACAGCCAGTCTGGAGCAGTTGCAGGCGCCGCTGGCCGGGGTACAGATCGATGGCGCCGGCCTGGGCCGGGACGACTGGCTGGACCTGCTGATGTCCCATCGCATCCAGCCGGCTTTTTCCAACCAGGTGCTCACCGTGGTCCACGACTGGCCGGCCAGCCAGGCCGCCCTGGCCCGGGTGCGGCCGGGTGAGCCGCCGCTGGCCGAGCGTTTCGAGCTGTACCTGGGCCAGTACGAGCTGGCCAACGGTTACCACGAGCTCAACGATGCGGCCGAACAGCGGGCGCGTTTTGCCCGTGACCATGCCGTGCGCCAGGCGCGCGGCGATGTGCTGCCGCCATTGGACGAACCCCTGCTTGCCTGCCTGGACGCCTTGCCGGCCTGTGCCGGTGTGGCGGTGGGCGTGGACCGGCTGCTGATGTGCCTGCTGGGCAGCTCGGCCATTGCCGATGTCCTGGCGCTGGATTTTGCTCACGCATAATGCGTTGCCTGCGGCCGGCGTTGCGCCGCACCTTCCTGACGAACAACTGCTGATGACCATTCCTGCCGATTTCGACTTTTCCCGTTACGACCGTATCCGTCCGATCCAGTGGACCGGCGATGCCTTGCAGTTGCTGGACCAGCGCAAGCTGCCCTTCGTGGTCGAAAACGTGCTGTGCACCAGCAGCGAGGCGGTGGCCGAGGCGATCACCGCGCTGACCGTACGCGGCGCACCGGCCATCGGCATTGCCGCGGCCTGGGGCGTGGTGCTGGCTGCGCGTACCGTGCAGGCCGCCGATGGCGCCAGTGCGCTGGTACAGCTGCAGCCGGCCATCGACCAGCTCAATGCCTCGCGCCCGACTGCGGTCAACCTGGCCTGGGCACTGGCCCGCATGCGTGCGGTGATTGCCGCCGCCGGGGCCGACTGGCTGGCGCAGGTGGAAGCCGAGGCCGAGGCCATTGCCCGCCAGGACCTGGCCGCCAACCACACCATGGGCGCACTGGGGGCCGGCCTGATTGCACCCGGCAGCGGCGTGCTCACCCACTGCAACACCGGCTCGCTGGCCACCGCCGGATTCGGCACCGCGCTGGGGGTGATCCGCGCCGGCGTGGCCACCGGGCGCATTGGCAAGGTCTATGCCGGCGAAACCCGGCCGTGGCTGCAAGGCGCCCGCCTGACCGTGTGGGAGCTGTCCCAGGACGGCATCGACCCGACCCTGATCGCCGATTCGGCTGCCGCCCACCTGATGAAGACCGGTGCGGTGCAGTGGGTGATTGTCGGTGCCGACCGCATCTGCGCCAATGGCGACACCGCCAACAAGATCGGCACCTACCAGCTGGCCATCGCCGCCCGCCACCACGGGGTCAGGTTCATGGTGGTGGCGCCGTCCTCGACCGTGGACATGTCCACCGCCCATGGCGATCAGATCGAGATTGAAGAGCGTGACCCGGGCGAGCTTTACGGGGTGGGCGGGGTGCGCACCGTGGCCGAGGGCATTGCCGCCTGGAACCCGGTGTTCGACGTGGTTCCGGGTGAGCTGATCGATGCCATCGTCACCGAGCGTGGGGTGATCACCCGCCCGGATGCCGCCGCCATGGCCGCCGCCTTCGGCCAGCCGGGTTGAGGGCGCAGGACGGGCCGGGCGCGCTGCTGCACTCCGCCTGATACGCGCCCTGTGCCACCTTGGTCACGGGCAAGGCCGAAGGCGGGCGCAGCCGGCAAGGATGATTTGCCCCGACCGCACAAAGCCAGGGCCGCTTGCGTGCGAGCCCCGGGCTGCGATCGGTTGCCGTTGCGCGCTGTCGCCCGCCGCAGCAGCGGGGGCACGGGGCTGCCGCTGGCGTTGCGCCAGGTCCGCACCGGTGCTGGGCAAGTTGCCGCAAAGAGCGCGTCGGCAGGGCCGCAAGGCCTGGTGGCAAAGGCGCGGGGCGGGGGCTTGTGGTAGAATTGAAAGGTTGAAAAACAAGCCTGTCGCTGCCTGCCATGCAGGTTGCATGCCCCGGTCGCAAGGCCGCAAGGCCGGGCTCGGTCGCCTCCTGATTACGGAACCTCAATGGCAGACACCGCCAAGGAAATCATCCAGGTCAATCTGGAAGACGAGATGCGCAAGAGCTACCTCGATTACGCCATGAGCGTGATCGTGGGGCGCGCTCTACCCGATGCACGTGATGGCCTCAAGCCGGTCCATCGCCGCGTGATGTTCGCCATGAGCGAGCTGGGCGCACACAGCAACAAGCCTTATTTCAAATCGGCACGTATCGTCGGTGACGTGATCGGTAAATACCATCCGCATGGCGACCAGTCGGTGTATGACACCCTGGTGCGCATGGCCCAGCCGTTCTCGCTGCGTTACCTGCTGGTCGATGGCCAGGGTAACTTCGGCTCGATTGACGGTGACTCGGCCGCGGCAATGCGTTATACCGAGGCGCGCATGTCGCGTCTGGCGCATGAGCTGATGGCCGACCTGGACAAGGAAACGGTCGACTTCCAGCCCAACTACGATGAAAAGGAACTGGAGCCGACGGTCATGCCGACCCGGTTCCCGAACCTGCTGGTCAACGGTTCGGCCGGTATTGCGGTGGGTATGGCCACCAACATCCCGCCGCACAACCTGACCGAGTCGATCAATGCCTGTGTGGCCCTGATCGACAACCCGGAAATCGACGTTGACGGCCTGATGGAATACATCCCGGGCCCGGACTTCCCGACCTCGGGGATCATCAACGGCACCGCCGGCATCGTTGCCGGTTACCGCACCGGCCGTGGCCGCGTGCGCATGCGTGCCAAGGCGGATATCGAGGTGGCCGGCAATGGCCGCGAATCGATCATCGTCACCGAGATTCCCTACCAGGTGAACAAGGCGCGTCTGATCGAGAAGATCGCCGAGCTGGTCAAGGAAAAGAAGATCGAGGGCATCTCCGAGCTGCGCGATGAGTCCGACAAGGACGGCATGCGCATCTACATCGAGATCAAGAAGGGCGAGTCGGCCGAGGTTGTGCTCAACAACCTGTACAAGCAGACCCAGATGGAATCGGTGTTCGGCATCAACATGGTCGCCCTGGTGGACGGCCGGCCGAAGCTGATGAACCTCAAGCAGATGCTCGAGTCGTTCGTGCGCCACCGCCGCGAAGTGGTGACCCGCCGCACCATCTTCGAACTGCGCAAGGCCCGCGCCCGCGCCCATGTGCTGGAAGGCCTGACTGTTGCCCTGGCCAACATCGACGAGATGATCGAGCTGATCAAGACCTCGCCGAACCCGGCCGAAGCGCGCGAGCGCATGCTCGCCCGTACCTGGGACCCGGGCCTGGTCGGCGCGCTGCTGGCTGGTGCCGGTGCCGAGGCCTCGCGCCCGGATGACCTGCCCAAGGGCGTGGGGCTGATCGACGGCCGCTACCAGTTGACCGAAATCCAGGCCAACCAGATCCTGGAAATGCGCCTGCACCGCCTGACCGGGCTGGAGCAGGACAAGTTGACCGAGGAATACCGCCAGCTGCTGCTGGTGATTGCCGGGCTGATCGAGATCCTGGAAGACCCGGCCGTGCTGTTGCGGGTGATCCGCGACGAATTGCTGGCAGTGAAGGCCGAGTACGGTGACGAGCGCCGCACCGAGATCCGCCACAGCGAGGAAGACCTGGACATCCTGGACCTGATCGCGCCGGAAGAGGTCGTGGTCACCCTGTCCAACTCCGGCTACGTCAAGCGCCAGCCGGTGTCGGCCTACCGTGCACAGAAGCGCGGCGGCCGTGGGCGCAGCGCGGCGGCGACCAAGGAAGAGGATTTCATCGAGCAGTTGTGGCTGGTCAACACCCATGACACCTTGCTCACTTTCACCAGCGCCGGCCGCGTGTTCTGGCTGTCGGTGTACCAGTTGCCGGAGGCCGGCTCCAATGCCCGTGGCCGTCCGATCATCAACTGGATCGGCCTGGAAGCGGGCGAGCGGGTGCAGGCGGTGCTGCCGGTACGCGATTACGCCGATGACAAGTTCGTGTTCTTCGCCACCCGCAATGGTACGGTCAAGAAGACCCCGCTGAGTGAGTTTGCCTTCCGCCTGGCACGCGGCAAGATTGCGATCAACCTGGACGAGGGCGATGCCCTGGTCGGGGTCGGCCTGACCGACGGCGGGCGTGACATCGTCATGTTCGCCTCCAACGGCAAGACCGTGCGTTTCAGTGAGTCGGCCGTGCGCTCGATGGGGCGCACCGCCACCGGTGTGCGCGGGATCAAGCTGGCGGAGGGCGAGGATGTGGTCAGCCTGATCGTGGCCGACAGCGCCGGCGGCATGGAAAGCGATGCCGACGAGGCCGAGGTCATCGATGACGTGGTCACCGAAGCGGCCGATGGCGAACAGCTGACCGATGCCGGTGGCCCCTACATCCTGACCGCCACCGAGAACGGCTATGGCAAGCGCACCCCGTTGGCCGACTATCCGCGCAAGGGCCGCGGCACCCAGGGCGTGATCGGCATCCAGACCAGCGAACGCAACGGCCGTCTGGTCAGTGCGGTGCTGCTGGAGCAGGCTGACCAGGTCCTGCTGATTTCCGATGGCGGCACCATGGTGCGTACCCGGGCCGAGGAAATCTCCCGCGTCGGCCGCAATACCCAGGGCGTGACCCTGATCCGCCTGTCCAAGGGCGAGAAGTTGCAGGCGGTCGAGCGCATCGACGGCGCCCTGGTCGAAGACGAGAGCGAAGAGGTACTGGAAGACAGTGCCTCTGGCACCGGCGTCGCCGCGGATGCTGCGCCAGCGGCGGACACCCCCGCCGCTGACTGATCCAACAGCGCAGGCCATGCAACAACGCCGGCACCCCGCCGGCGTTGTTGTATATGCTTTAGCACTGGTTTCATCCGCCTGACGGCATCATTGGCCGAACGCCATCCGGCAGCGACCACCTCCGTGTCACCCATAAGGACCCCGACGTGACTGCATCCAAGTCCGCCACCCTCAACCAGCGTATCCGCAGTGAAATCGAGGACCGCATCCTCAGTGGCGAATGGCCGCCGGGTTACCGCATCCCGTTCGAGCACGAGTTGATGCAGCAGTACGATTGCTCGCGGATGACGGTCAACAAGGTACTGACCACGCTGGCCGAGAATGGCCTGATCGAACGCCGCCGGCGTGCCGGTTCGTTCGTGGCCCGGCGCTCGCCGGAACAGGAGCTGGTGACCCTGGAAATCCCGGATATCGGCCTGGCCCTGAGCAGCCGCCAGCGCAGTTATGCCTATCGCCTGCTGAGCAAGACCGTGCGCGACGCCGAGCCGGACAACTACAGTGAAAGCCTGCTCGCAGGTGGTGGCCAGGTGGTGGCCATTGATGGCGTGCACTTGTCTGATGGCCGTGCAGTGGGCGTGGAGCACCGGCTGCTCAATGCCACCTCGCTGCCCGAGGCGCTGGCCATCGATTTTGCCCAGGTCCCGCCAGGCACCTGGCTGCTCAACGAAATTTCATGGACCCGCGGCGAGTACCGGATCAGTGCTGAAGGGGCCAGGGCCGAAGATGCGGCCTTGATGGAATGCGCTCCGGGCACCCCGTGCCTGGTGATCGAGCGCCGTACCTGGCGCGGCGAGTCACCGATCACCTGGGCGCGGCAGATCTTCCTGTCCGACCAACACGAGCTGGTGGCCCGCTTTACAGCCGGCGCCCGCTGAAAGCCAGCTGGCTGCGCCGCCCGTGTATACGGGCGGCCAGAGGACATCTCAGATCGTGCTGCACTGGCGCCAGCGCACTGGCTCGTCCACTCCGTGACGCGGGTTGAGCTGCACCCGGATCGTGCGCAGGGAAGGGTAGCGCTGCAGTACCGGGCAGATCAGGGCCATGGCCTGTACCTCGTCCACCGCACGCTCCACGGTCACCGTGGTCTGGGTGATCCAGATCGCCGAATGCAGGCCCTCGGTGCTGGCCAGCAGGCGCGAGACCTGCTGCTGGTAACGGCGCAGCAGGTCCGGGTCGGGGTTTTCCACCCGGGTGTCGATCCCGTCGACCAATGAGGGTTCTGCGCCTTGAGCCAGGATGTCCGGCCGGGGGGCGGTGACCGCCTTGCTGGCGACCAACGGGCTGCTGTCCTCGGGCTGGCCGGTGCCGGCTGCCGATGTGGCCGGTGCGGCCGCTGCAGGTCGTGGCGGGGCATCGCCACCACTGAAATGGCCGATGCCAATCAGGATGGCCAGGGTGGCACTGCCCAGAGCTGCGATGCCGGTACGGCGCACGGAGGCATGACGGGCATGGGTGGCTGCGGCATTTTCCAACTCGCCCGGCACATAAGGCTTGACCAGGTCCCACAGCTGGGGGCCGTCGACGATGTCGATGCGCTGGCGTGCTGCCAGTTCACGGCCGTCGCGGGCAACACTGCCCTGGGTCAACAGCAGGCCGCAGTGGGCACCGGCCAGGTGGATCTTGGTACCCAGCTCGACAATGGCCGCTTCGCCGATACGGTAGGAAAGCCCGTGCTTGCAGGAGACCAGGCACAGCTGGCGGTCGCGTGACATCAGCCAGTCCGCACTGGGTGTGGCCGTCTGTGCACCAGAGGAATCGGTGCTGTGCATGCCGCGCTTTTCAACCAGGGCCCGGTGGATGATGTAGGCAAAATCACGCCAGTGCATGTCGGCCAGCGCGGCCAGTCCATGTTCACGTTCGATGCGTTTGCGCGCAGGCAGCCACAGCCATGTGCTGAGCAAGGCAAAACAGACAACGGCCACAAGGAGGGCAACAAGCCAGGAAAGCATGCAGATCAGTCCTGTGATCAGCCGGGAGGACGGCGCATTCTAGCCCTTGCTGTGCGCATGCCGCTTGATCAGGCACAAAAAACCGCCACTCCTGCGCCATGAGGGGAGGGGAGCTATGGCGCGAGGTACAACGTGGCGGTTAAAAGATTGTGGATGATCACATGTTGCTTTGCAACAAAGTGCAAATCACTGTGAATTGGCCGCATTGCCTGCGGCAGTGCGGGCCTGCTGTGCCTCGATGGCGGCCAGGCGCTGGCGCAATGCGGCCAGCTCGGTTTCCAGCGCTGCAACCTGGGCAGCAGTGGGCATGTTCAGCCGGCGCAGTACCGCCTGCACCTGCTCGTCGAAGGCATGCTCGACCTTGTCCCAGGTGCGCGCACCGCGCTCACGCGCCTGGCCGAGGCCGGCGGCCAGGTTGTCCTGCACGTTCCAGCCGCTGGCGCCGGCAGCCTTGCTGCGCTGTTCGTAGGCCTGGCCGTCACGGACAAGACTCTCGAACAGGCGGCTGCCTTCGCTCTGTGCGCGGTTGAACGCGCCCAGGCCGGCCAGCCATACCTGCTGGGCAGATTCACCCAGACGGTGGGTGAAGCTGTCAGGGGCATCGTGGTCGTGGCCGGGAGGAGGGGTCTGGCTGCTGGTGGTCATGTCGGTGTCCTGTTGCGGGATGAACCACCAAACTGTATCCAGTGAAGATGTTGTCTTGATGTGACGGGCTCAGCCCAGGCGCTCGCCAAGCACGCGCTCGATCTCGCCTTCCACCATGGATTGCATCATCGAGTACGGAAAGCCGAGCTGGGCGGTAACCCGCACCTGGCCGGGCGCCAGGATGATCCGGCCATCGACCCCCGGACGGGAGAACACCAGGGTCTCGCCCTGCCATTGGGTGCTGACCTCGAAGCGCTCGTGCAACTTCTCGGCGATGGTCTGGACCACGGCATGGGCGGCGTCGGGGGCAAGCTGGTGCGGGTGGGAAATGTCGATCATGGAAAGTAATTGGCAGCAATGAACGTATGCCGGCTATTTTCGCCGGCATTGGGCTAATGGCAAGCAACATCGCTGTCATACACTGGGTCTACCTGCTAGGCTGCCGGCCATCATGTTCCGCCTTCATTTTCCCAGTCGTGATAGTGCCGACGTCGTGTTGAGCGATGGTCTGTGCCCGGTCGTGCGCCATGCCTCCGGGCAGATCCTGGCCGGGGTGAGTGCGGTGGGCATGCTGTTGCTGGCCCGGTTCTGCCTGGACGGGCGTGGCCTGTGGCTGCAGGTGAGCAATGAGCGGGTCAATGTCCACGTCAACGGGCGGCCGGTGCGGCGCATGGCCTGCCTGCGTGCCGGCGACCAGGTCAATATCGAAGGTCAGGACATCCATGTGCTGGGCCGCCACCCGCTGGCCAGCCCGGCACTGCAGGTGCCGGCACTGTTGCGCGGGCAGGGCGGCAGCATCCATGGGATGGCCTTCGCGCTGGATCGCAACTGGGTCGCCGGCAGCAGCGGCCAGGCGGACATCGTGCTCGAAGACAAGAGCCTGCCGGCGCTGTACGTGCGTATCCAGCGCCAGGGTGATCTGGTGGACCTGCAGGTGCTGGGCGGGGGGGCGGCGGTGCTGGTCAACGGTCAGCCCTGCCACCAGGCCAGCCTGCTGGCCGGTGACCAGGTACAACTGCAGGCCGGCATGCGCCTGGTGCTGGAGGCGCCGGAAATGCTGCTCCCCGCTGCGGTGGTTGCCGAGCCTGCCGATACGGGCAAGCCAGCAGTGGCCGATGCCCGTCCCTCATCTGGCAACAGCTCGCGCCTTTCCTGGTCCTGGCTGCTGTTGGCAGCGATCGGCTCGGCGGCGGTGCTGGCGGCCTTGCTGCTGTTCGGGCCGCGCTGAAAATCGCGCGTCGCCGGCCCGCAGGAAAGGATGCAGATGCAACTTTTTGCAGGCCCACCAAAGCCTTAACTGCTGGGGCATACTGAAGGGCCCCACCGCTTTGGTATGTCATGTCGCGCGCGTTCAATTTCAGTGCCGGTCCGGCAACGTTGCCCGAAGAAGTCCTGCGCCAGGCGCAGGCGCAGATGCTGGAATTTGGCGATGCCGGTGCCTCGATCGTTGAAATGAGCCACCGTGGCCCGGAATTCATTGCCGTGGCCAGCCAGGCCGAGGCCGACCTGCGCCAGTTGCTGTCCATTCCCGATGACTACGCCGTGCTGTTCACCGCCGGCGGCGCCACCACTATCCAGGCCCTGTTGCCGCTGAACTTTGCCAACCCCGGGCAGCGGGTGGACTACGTGGTCAGCGGCCACTGGGGGAAGACGGCGATCAGGCAGGCCAGCCATTGCGTCCAGGTCAACGTGGCGGCCAGCAGTGAAGCCAGCGGCTTCACCGCCATCCCCGAGCGTGCCAGCTGGCAGCTGGGCAGTGATGCCGCCTATGTGCACATCACCGACAACGAAACCATCCACGGTGTGCAGTTCCCCGGTGCGGTTCAGACCGGCGATGTGCCTGTGTTTGCTGATTTTTCCTCTTCCATCGCCTCCGCCCCGCTGGATGTGCGCCAGTACGGCCTGATCTATGCCGGCGCCCAGAAGAACCTCGGGCCAGTGGGCATCAGCGTAGTGATCGTGCGTCGCGATCTGCTCCAGCGGGCCGGCCAGCCGCGGGCCGAAATCTTCAATTACGCCGCACTGGCTGCTCGTGACTCGATGCTCAACACCCCGCCGACCTGGAACTGGTACCTGCTGGGCCTGACCGTGCGCTGGATGCTGGCCCAGGGTGGGGTGGGGCATTTTGCCGCGCTCAATGCGCGCAAGGCACAGGCGGTGTATGCCGCCATCGATGGTTCCGGCGGTTTTTACCGCAATGATGTGCAGCCGGCCGTGCGCTCGGTGATGAACATTCCCTTCTTCCTGCCCGATGACACCCTCAATGCCCGCTTCGTCGCTGAAGCCAAGGCGGCCGGGCTGCTGGCGCTGAAGGGGCACAAGGCGGTCGGCGGCATCCGCGCCTCGCTGTACAACGCCATGCCGCTGCAAGGGGCACAGGCGTTGGCTGCGTTCATGGGCGATTTCCAGCAGCGCAATGGCTGAACCCGGGCACCGCCTGTGCTCCCCGGCCTGCGGCCGTCACCACAATTGTTGAAGAACATGGCAGCGAAAAAGACCGGCAATACCCCCGCCAGCGATGGCAGCCCGGCCCCGGTGGCCGCAACCCCGCAGCTGGCCGACGTGCGTGCCCGCATCGACCAGATCGACCGTGACATCCAGACCCTGATTGCCGAACGTGCGCGCATGGCCCACCAGGTCGGCAAGGCCAAGGGCAAGTTGGCACAGGCGGTGGATTACTACCGCCCCGAGCGTGAGGCCCAGGTCCTGCGCATGGTGGTGGACCGCAACGAAGGTCCGCTTTCCGACGAGCTGCTGGTGCATGTCTACCGCGAGATCATGTCTGCCTGCCTGGCCCAGCAAGAGCCGTTGAAGATCGGTTACCTCGGACCGGAGGGCACCTTCAGCCAGCAGGCCGTGCTCAAGCATTTCGGCCGCTCGGCCATTGGTCTGCCGATGGCCAGCATCGAGGAAGTGTTTGGCGAAGTAGAGGCCGGCAACGCCGACTTCGGCGTGGTGCCGGTGGAAAATTCCGGCCAGGGCACCATCCAGGTCACCCTGGACATGTTCCTGACCTCCAACCTGAAAATCTGCGGCGAGGTCGAGCTGCGGGTCAACCAGTACCTGCTTTCGCGCAGTGGGCGCATCGAGGATATCGAACGCATCTATTCCCACCCGCAATCCTTTGCCCAGACCGCTGCCTGGCTGCGCTCCAACCTGCCCAAGGTGGAGAAGGTGCCGGTGTCGAGCAATGCCGAAGGCGCACGCCGTGCCCGCGCCAGTGATGACGCCGCCTCCATCGGCGGTGAAAGTGCGGCCCAGGTGTATGGCCTGAAGAAAGTGGTGACCCGGCCGATCCAGACCGATGCGGACAACACCACGCGTTTTCTGGTGCTGGGGCGGCAGATCTTCCCGACCTCCGGACACGACCGCACGTCGGTGCTGGTGTTCATCCACGACAAGCCCGGCGCGCTGTTCGACGTGCTCAGCCCGTTTGCCCGCCACGGCATTTCGATGAACCGGATCGAATCGCGGCCCTCGCACCAGGCAAAGTGGGAATACGGCTTCTTCATCGACCTGGCCGGCCATGTCGATGACCCGGCCATGCAGGCCGCGCTGGCTGAACTGGGCGAGCAGGCTACCGATATCAAGGTGCTGGGCTCCTATCCGGTAGCCATCCCCTAAACGTGCGCACCAATCCCTTGCTGGCGGGCCGTGCGGCCCGCAATCTATAAAAAGGTTGTCTGATGTCTGATCCACATGCGTACTGGATTGCCACCCCGGGCACCGCGTTGCACGGGGAAATCGCGGTTCCTGGTGACAAGTCCATTTCCCACCGCGCGGTGATGTTTGCCGCCCTTGCCGATGGCAGCAGCCGTATCGAGGGCTTCCTGGAAGGCGAGGACACCCGCGCCACTGCCCGCATCTTCGAGCAGATGGGGGTGCGCTTTGAAACCCCCGGTGCCAGTACGCGGATTGTCCATGGGGTCGGTGTGGATGGGCTCAAAGCCCCGCAACAGGTGCTCGATTGCGGCAATGCCGGCACCGGCATGCGCCTGCTCGCCGGCTTGCTGGCCGGTCAGCCTTTCAACAGCACCCTGGTCGGTGATGACTCACTCAACAAGCGGCCGATGCGCCGGGTAACCGAGCCGCTGGCACGCATGGGCGCCCGCATTGACACCGCCGCCGACGGCACCCCGCCGTTGCAGGTGCATGGTGGGGCATTGCTGCAGGGCATCGACTACCACCTGCCGGTAGCCAGCGCGCAGATCAAGTCGGCGGTGTTGCTGGCCGGCCTGTATGCCGATGGCCAGACATCGGTGATCGAGCCGCATCCCACCCGCGACTACACCGAACGCATGCTGCGCGCCTTCGGGGTGGAGATCGATTTCAGCCCGGGTCGGGCTCGCCTGCATGGCGGCCAGCGCCTGCACGCCACCGATGTGGTGGTGCCGGCCGACTTCTCCTCGGCGGCGTTCTTCCTGGTGGCGGCCAGCATCATTCCCGGTTCGCAGCTGCTGCTGCGTCAGGTGGGCCTGAACCCGCGGCGTACCGGTCTGCTGGATGCACTCAAGTTGATGGGTGCTGACATCACCGCCCACAACCCGGGCGAGCAGGGCGGCGAAGTGGTGGCCGACCTGCTGGTGCGCTACGCACCGCTGCAGGGCGCGGTGATACCCGAGGCGCTGGTGCCGGACATGATCGATGAGTTCCCGGCGCTGTTCATCGCGGCGGCGGCGGCCCGCGGGCAGACCGTGATCAGCGGCGCGGCCGAATTGCGGGTCAAGGAATCAGACCGCCTGGCAGCGATGGCCACTGGCCTGCGCAACCTCGGGGTACGGGTGGATGAAGTGGCCGATGGGGCGACGATCCATGGTGGGCCGATCGGGCCGGGCAGCATCCAGGCCCTGGGGGATCATCGCATTGCCATGGCTTTTGCCATCGCCGGCCAGTTGGCCAGTGGCCCGGTGCGGGTCAATGATGTGGCCAATGTGGCGACTTCATTTCCCGGTTTCGATGCCCTGGCGCGCGGCTGCGGGTTTGGCCTGCAGCCCGGCCGGGACTGACCAGGCCGGGGCAATACCGCGTTCGGCCAACGGCCGTGCCGGTGCCTGGGTGGTGTGGGCATGCTGACGCAGCCAGAACAGCGACGCCAGGAACATCAACGCGACCAGCAGGACGGTGGCCGTGCTGCCACGGTGCTGCCGCTGCAGGGGTTTCCAGGACAAATGCGTCGTCAATGGCTGCATGGCAGACCCGGCACAGGAAAGGGACGCAAGTGTGCCTGCAAGGGCTGTGGTGGAAATGTGCAGCAGTACCGGTTTGGGCAACACACGCATGCCCGCGTTTGCCTTGGTTCAGTCAGCGGCTGAATTCAATCGGTACCTGCACCTGGCCGGCAACCGGTTGCCCGGCGGCCATTGCCGGCTGGAAGTGCCAGCGTTGCACCGCCTCGATCGCCGCGCGGTCCAGGGCGCGCGAGCCGCTGCGCTGGGCTACCCGCACCCGGGTTGGCCGGCCCTGAGGGTCGACGCTGACATTGAGCAGGACCACGCCGCTTTCGCCCTTGCGCAGGGCACTGGCCGGATAGGTCGGGGCCGGGCTTTGCGCCGCAATGCGCTGTGGTGGGCTGTCGCCGCCAGTGGCCGGGGACGACGGCGGTGCTGCCGGTTCGGCGGCGGCTGCCGTGCTGGCCGGTGCTTCCGCCACCGGGGCCGGCGGAGGCGGGGTGGGTTCTTCAACCAGGTGCGGCCGGGTTTGCGCATTGGCCGGCTGCGGGTCGGGCATGTGGCTGGCACCGCCGGCAGCCAGCGGCGCCGGCAGCGGGGCCAGGGCGACGTCCTGGCTGGCTTCAGGCTGGCCATCGGCCTGGAAGAACTCCTTGTCGCGGCCGCTCAGCCAGGTCAGCCCGAACAGCAGCAGCCCGCCGACAAAGGCACCGGCGACCATCCAGCGTGCCTGCCGGGGCAGGGTGATGGAAAAGGTGCGCGGTGGGGACGGCTGGGTTTCTTGGTTCATGGCAAGCCGGGCAACGGATGTAGGTGTGGGCACCTCCATTGCAGCGGCAGATGCGCATCCGGTCAAGCACAAAGCAGGCTAAAGGGCGATAATGCGGGCTTGTTTCCAAACGGTCACCGCACCATGCTTGATCCTGCCCTGCTCCGCCAAAACCCTGCCGAACTTGCCCAGCAGCTGCTTGATACCCGCAGTTATGCGCTGGATGTGTCCGTGCTGGCGTCCCTGGAGGCTGACCGCAAGCGCATCCAGGTGCGTACCCAGGAGCTGCAGAGCCTGCGCAACTCCCGCTCCAAGGCCATCGGTCAGGCCAAGGCCAAGGGCGAGGATGTGTCGGCGATCATGGCCGAAGTGGCTGCCTTTGCCGATGAGCTGAAAGCATCGGAAGGACAGCTGGAGCAGATCCGCGAACAGATCGAAGGCATTGCCCTGGCTATTCCCAACCTGCCGGCGGCCGATGTGCCCAAGGGCAAGGATGAAACCGAAAACCTGGAAGTCAGCCGCTGGGGCACCCCGCGCAGCTTTGATTTCCCGGTCAAGGACCATGTCGAGCTGGGCGCACGCAACGGCTGGCTTGATGCCGAAACCGCGGCCAAGCTGTCCGGTGCCCGCTTCACCGTCCTGCGTGGGCAGATGGCCCGCCTGCATCGTGCCCTGGCCCAGTTCATGCTCGACCTGCATACCGGCGAGCACGGGTTTGAAGAAACCAATGTGCCGGTCATCGTCAACAGCGATTCGCTGTACGGCACCGGCCAGCTGCCCAAGTTCGAGGAAGACATGTTTGCCACCGCCCTGGGCGATGCCAAGCGTTACCTGATCTCGACTTCGGAAATCGCACTGACCAACACCGTGCGCGATGACATCGTCGATGCGCAGCGCTTGCCGCTGCGCATGACCGCCCACTCGCTGTGCTTCCGTTCCGAAGCCGGCAGCGCCGGCCGCGATACCCGCGGCATGATCCGCCAGCACCAGTTTGAAAAGGTGGAGCTGGTCACCATCGCCACGCCCGAGCAGAGCGATGCCGAGCACGAGGCCATGACCCGCGCCGCCGAAGTGGTGCTGGAAAAGCTCGGCCTGCCGTACCGCAAGGTGCTGCTGTGCACCGGCGACATGGGCTTTTCGGCACGCAAGACCTATGACCTGGAGGTGTGGCTGCCCTCGCAGGATACCTACCGAGAAATTTCCTCGTGCTCCAACTGTGGTGATTTCCAGGCCCGTCGCATGCAGGCCCGTTTCCGCAATGCGGCCGGCAAGCCGGAACTGGTGCACACCTTGAACGGTTCCGGTGTGGCTGTGGGCCGTGCCCTGGTGGCGGTGCTGGAGAACTACCAGAACGCCGACGGCTCGATCACCGTGCCCGAGGTGCTGCGCCCGTACATGGCCGGGGTTGAGCGCCTGCAGTAAGACGCACCTGCGTTGCATGCAGAAGGCCCGCGCAAGCGGGCTTTTTGTTTGCCTGCCGCTTGGCTCGTGCTGGCCCTGTGCACTTGAAAGCGTACCGAACCGGCACCATTTCGTTGCAGCAGGGCGGGCAACCTGCTTGAATCTTTCCCATTGTTGCAATCTGGCCGGCCATGAACGATCTCAACGACCTGTACTACTTCGCCATGGTGGTCGACCACGGTGGCTTTGCCGCCGCCGAACGCGCCCTGGGCATTCCCAAGTCGCGCCTGAGCCGGCGCATCAGCCAGCTGGAAACCGAGCTGGGAGTACGCCTGCTGCAACGCTCGACCCGCCGTTTTGCAGTAACCGATGTCGGCATGAACGTGCACCGGCATGCCCAGGCGATGTTGGCCGAGGCGCAATCCGCACGTGAGGTGGTGGACCGGCTCAGTGCCGAGCCGCGTGGCCTGGTGCGGGTCAGCGTGCCGGTCTCGCTGGCGCAGATGCAGCTGCCCAAGTTGCTGCCGCAGTTCCTCAATGACCACCCGCAGGTGCGCCTGCAGTTGAACATCACCAACCGCCGGGTCGACCTGATCAACGAGGGCGTGGATGTGGCCCTGCGCGTGCGCTCGCGGCTGGATGACGATGGCTCGCTGGTCATGCGCAGCTTTGGCCAGGTACAGGAACTGCTGGTGGCCAGCCCGGCCTACCTGGACCGTGCCGGCCGGCCACAGTCACCGGAGGAGCTGGACCAGCACGTGACCCTGAGTGCCAGCGAGGACGAGGCACGCCAGCGCTGGGAGCTGCATGGCCCGGAAGGGCAGGTGCGCCGGGTGGACCTGCAGCCGCGTCTGTCCGGCTTCGACTTCCCGCTGCTGCAGGCCATGGTCAAGGATGGCTTCGGCATCACCATGCTGCCGGAAACCGTCTGTGCCGATGCAGTGCGCCGTGGCGAGCTGGAAGTGGTGCTGCCGGGCTGGCGCCTGCCCCAGGGCATCTGCCACGCGGTCTTTGCCTCCCGGCGCGGCCTGTTGCCGGCGGTGCGTGTGTTCATTGACTACCTGGCCGAAAACCTGCCCGGTCTGCTGGAGGCCTCGCGGCTGGATTGCGGCGGCAATGGCCAGCCCTGCAAGGAAAGGCTGCAATCTTCCTCGCTGATTGCTTCATTGACCGTGGATGCAGGCTGAAATCTTGCGCTTTTCGTGCGAGAATCGCAGCCCGCTTGATACAGTCATGCGCGCTACGGAGAGATGGCCGAGCGGTTTAAGGCACCGGTCTTGAAAACCGGCGAAGGGTCA
>JBJEWP010000017.1:0-24043 GCA_051885115.1 Stenotrophomonas sp.
GTGGCCAAGGAGTTCAACACCATTGCGGTGGATGACGGCATCGCCATGGGCCATGACGGCATGCTGTATTCGCTGCCCAGCCGCGAAATCATTGCCGACAGCGTGGAATACATGGTCAATGCCCACTGCGCCGATGCGCTGGTGTGCATTTCCAACTGCGACAAGATCACCCCCGGCATGCTGATGGCCGCGCTGCGCCTGAACATCCCGGTGGTGTTCGTTTCCGGCGGTCCGATGGAAGCGGGCAAGACCCGTCTGGCCGATGGCGGGGAGCACAAGCTGGACCTGATCGATGCCATGGTGGCTGCGGCCAACGATGCCATCAGCGATGAGGACGTGACCCGCATCGAACGCAGCGCCTGCCCCACCTGCGGCTCGTGCAGCGGCATGTTCACCGCCAACTCGATGAACTGCCTGACCGAAGCACTGGGCTTGTCGCTGCCGGGCAACGGCACCGTGCTGGCCACCCATGCCGACCGTGAGGCACTGTTCAAGCGTGCCGGCAGCCTTATCGTGGAGCTGTGCCACCGCTGGTACGGCGGCGAGGAAGCCAGCGCCCTGCCGCGCAACATCGCCACCTTCGAGGCCTTCGAAAATGCGATGACCCTGGACATCGCCATGGGCGGCTCGACCAACACCATCCTGCACCTGCTCGCCGCCGCGCAGGAGGCCGGAGTGGCCTTTGACCAGCGCGACATCGACCGCCTGAGCCGGCGTGTGCCGCAGCTGTGCAAGGTGGCACCGAACACCCAGAAGTACCACATCGAAGACGTGCACCGTGCCGGCGGCATCATCGCCATCCTCGGCGAGCTGGCCCGTGGCGGACTGCTGCATACCAACGTGCCCACCGTGCACAGCAAGACCCTGGGCGAGGCGATCAGCCGTTGGGACATCACCCAGACCAGCGATGAAGCGGTGCACACCTTCTACAAGGCCGGCCCGGCCGGCATTCCCACCCAAGTGGCTTTCAGTCAATCCACCCGTTGGCCGTCGCTGGATACCGACCGCAGCGAAGGCTGCATCCGCGATGTGGCCCATGCGTTCTCGGCCGAGGGCGGCCTGGCCGTGCTGTACGGCAACCTCGCCGCCGATGGCTGCGTGGTCAAGACCGCCGGCGTGGATGAATCCATCCATGTGTTCGAAGGCAGCGCCCGCGTGTATGAAAGCCAGGACGCGGCGGTGGCCGGCATCCTCGGCAACGAGGTGCAGGCCGGCGAAGTGGTGGTGATCCGCTACGAAGGCCCCAAGGGCGGCCCGGGCATGCAGGAAATGCTCTACCCGACCTCGTATCTGAAATCCAAGGGCCTGGGCAAGGCCTGCGCCCTGCTCACCGACGGCCGTTTCTCCGGCGGCACCTCGGGCCTGTCCATCGGCCACTGCTCACCGGAAGCCGCGGCCGGCGGCAGCATCGGCCTGGTCCGCGATGGCGACAGGATCCGCATCGACATCCCGCAGCGTGGCATCCACCTGCTGGTAAGTGATGAGGAACTGGCCGCCCGTCGTGCCGAGCAGGAAGCCCAGGGCTGGAAGCCGGCCCAGCCGCGCCCACGCAAGGTCAGCAGCGCCCTGAAGGCCTACGCCCTGCTCGCCACCAGCGCCGACAAGGGTGCGGTACGCAATCTGGCGCTGCTGGGAGATTGAGCCCCCCAACAAGGTCAGGTTAGCTTACCGGCGGATGCAGGAACGGCATCCGCTGATGGCTGATGCCGCACGTCCGTGCCAACCTGCGGCACCACGTAGCGCTGGCAGCACCCATGCTGCCGCATCCTTGCCTGGTAATGGAGAATCGGGTGATGTTGATCCCAAGCTGGCACCGACAACCGCCACCGCCATCGGCCGGGCTGCGTAGCTGGTGCCTGCAATACCGCTTGGCGCTGGCTGCCGGAATCGCTGCAGGCGTGGTGCTGCTGACGGCAACCGTGCTGGCCTTGATCGTGCTGGATCTGCAGCGCGATGCCGCGCCGCTACCGGCATGGGTGGACGCGCTGCGTGCCCTGGGGCGGGGTGACTGGTACGCCCGCCGCTCCGGCCTCGGCCTGGTCGCGTCGGTGTATTACACCGTGGTGCCGCTGCTGTTTCCGCTCAGCCTGTTCATCACCTGGGCGCTGTCGACATACACCGTTGATGGACACCTGAAGGAGTGGATCGAGCGCCGCCGCGACATGCGCGGGCTGATTGCATGCTGGGTCGTGATGATCAGCTTTCCGTTGATCGGCGGGCTGTTCCTGCATGTGTTCAATGGCAGCAATGCGCGCCGCCTGCACATTGCCGATGACCCTGCAGCATTGCTGTTGCAGGGCTGGATCCCCTTCGCCGCGCTCGGTGCAGTCTCCGCAATGGGGCCCATCTCGCTGCAGATAGTGTGGGCACAAATGCGACGCTGAGGCGTTCTGGTGCAGTACTTCGGTGCCGGGAAGGCGGGCATTGGGGCCTCGATATGGTCTGCCGCAGCCGGCCGGGCATCACCGGCGATCCTTGCCGGCCGATACAAGCACAGCAACACACATCCCCGATGGCTGATGCCACATATCCGCGCTACTGTGCGGCATCACGTTGTTTTGGAACCTCGCATGCTTCGCGTCTTTGCCTGGTGCCTGTTCGCCCTTTCCCTGCTGGTGGCTGGCGCCTCGTTTGCACCCTTCACTCCGGCCATCAGCCTGGTGGTGCCGATGGCGGCGATTGCCGCATTGCTGGCCTGGCGCGGCGTGCGGCTGCCGGCCGCCCTCACCGGGGTTGGCTGCCTGCTGGCGTTGTTGGCCACCCCCTTGCCGATCTTCCACCCCGGCCCGCACTGGCCGTTCACCCTGTGCGCACTGGCCGGCCTGCTGTTGCTGGCCATTGCCCTGCTGCGCCCGCGCCAAGGCGCGTGATTCGGCCATGGCCTGCCGTTGCAGAAGCCGCTGTTGCCGCCCTGATGCCGTACAGCCATCCACCACGACGCAAGTAACCGCATGCCATTGCCAGCAAACGCACCCAAACGCCTCTGCACGCTGGCCCTGCTGCTGATGCCCACGGCACCGGCCTGGGCCACCACCCAATGCCCGGCCGAGTTCGGCCCCAAGGACCCCAGCGTGAACATGCTGGGTTGGTGCGTGGTGGCGGCAGGCATCGCCCTCGGTGTCGCGCTGCTGGCCTTGAGCATTGCCCGCTCACGCCGCCTGCGCCGGCCTGCACGCGCGGCGGTGATCGCACTGGGGATGATCGGCATGCTGCTGGTGTGGGTGATGGGCTTTGCGCTGGCGTTCTCGCTGTTCTTCTTTGCCTGTTGATGCCTGGCCGATACAGCGCCGGCGGGCGCATGGCGTGACCTTCCGCACCTGCCGCTGACAGGCATCGGGCCGCTATGCTCGCAGGCACACTTGCCCTGGGGTTTTACCGTGATGCGCCGTCCTGCCTCTTCCCGCCGCCTGCGCCCGTTGCTGCTGGCCGGCGCCCTGCTGTGCAGTGTGCTGCCGGCCATCGCCGCCGACCGCATCAGCGGGCACAGCTTTGCCACCCGTTCTGAAGTAATGGCACCGCAGGCGATGGCCGCCACCTCGCACCCGCTGGCCACGCAGATTGCGCTGGATGTGCTCAAGGCCGGCGGCAGTGCGGTGGATGCGGCCATTGCCGCCAATGCCGCGCTGGGGCTGATGGAGCCCACCGGCAACGGTATCGGCGGCGACCTGTTTGCCATCGTCTGGGACCCGAAGACGCAGAAGCTGCATGGCTACAACGGTTCGGGCCGCTCGCCGCGCTCGCTGACCCTGGCCGAGTTCCGCCGTCGTGGCCTGAGCGAGATTCCCGCCCATGGTCCGCTGCCGGTGTCGGTACCCGGCGCAGTGGATGGCTGGTTTGCCCTGCACGAACGCTTTGGCAAGCTGCCGATGGCCGACAACCTGGCCCCGACCATTGCCTATGCCCGCAACGGCCACCCGGTACACGAGGTGATTGCCCACTACTGGGAACGCTCGGTGCCGCGGCTGTCGCCGTTCCCCGGCTTTGTCGAGCAGTTCACCATCGACGGCCGCGCCCCGCGCAAGGGCGAGATGTGGCGCAACCCCCACCTGGCCAACACCCTGCAGGCCATTGCCGATGGCGGCCGTGATGCCTTCTACAAGGGCGATATCGCCCGCACCATCGACACCTACTTCAAGCAGCACGACGGCTTTTTGAGCTATGACGACATGGCCAGCCACAGCGGCGAATGGGTCGAACCGGTAAGCACCAATTATCGCGGCGTGGATGTATGGGAGCTGCCGCCCAACAGCCAGGGCATTGCCGCCCTGCAGATCCTCAACATTCTGGAAGGCTACGACTTCTCCAGGATCCCCTTCGGCTCCACCGAGCATGTGCACCTGTTTGCCGAGGCCAAGAAGATCGCCTTTGCTGACCGTGCCCGCTTCTATGCCGACCCGGCCTTCTCGCCGGCACCGGTGGCGCAGCTGATCTCCAAGGGCTATGCGCAGGCCCGCCGTGGCGAGATCGACCCGCAGCGCGCGTCGCGAGTGGTGCAGCCGGCCACCCCGGCCCAGCTGGAGGAAGGTGACACCATCTACCTGACCACCGCCGATGCCGACGGCATGATGGTCTCGCTGATCCAGTCCAACTACCGCGGTATGGGCAGCGGCATGGCCCCGGACGGCCTGGGCTTCATCCTGCAGGACCGTGGCGAGATGTTCGTGCTGCCGGCCGCGGGCCAGAACCGCGACCATCCCAATGCCTATGCCCCGGGCAAGCGCCCGTTCCAGACCATCATCCCGGCCTTCATCAGCAAGGACGGCAAGCCGTGGGTGAGCTTCGGCGTGATGGGCGGGGCGATGCAGCCGCAGGGCCATGCGCAGATCGTGATGAACCTGGTGGACTTCGGCATGAACCTGCAGGAAGCCGGCGATGCGCCGCGCATCCAGCATGAGGGCTCGACCGAACCGACCGGTGCGGCCACGGTGATGACCGATGGCGGCGAGATCAACCTGGAAACCGGCTTCCCCTACGCCACCGTGCGCGGGCTGATGCAGATGGGCCACAAGGTGACCTTTGCCGACGGCCCCTACGGCGGCTACCAGGCGATCATGCGCGACCACGAGCAGGGCGTATACATCGGTGCCTCGGAAAGCCGCAAGGACGGCCAGGCCGCCGGTTACTGAGCCCGCTGCTGATGCCGGCCGATACCTCAGCCTGGCTGTGGCTGCTTCCAGTGCTGGTGCTGCTGTCCTTGCTGGCGCGGGTGATGATCCTGCGCCAGCAGGCCGGACACTGGAAGATTGCCGCCTTTGATGGTTGCCGCGACCTGATCGGCGGCAGCCTGCTGTATGGCCTGCTCGCTCCACCGCTGGGCCTGTGCGCGGTGCTGCTGGGCTCAATGCTGATCGAGTGGGAATTCCACCCCGTTGCCCTGCTGATGGGCGCCTTGCTCTCGTATGTCGGCGGCCTGCTGCCTGCGCTGGCCTGCGGTGCACTGGCCGGCATCGCCCGGCCCTGGTTGTCCCGCTGGTCCGGCACCATGGCGTGTGTGCTGCTGGGCGCTGCGCTGGGGGCTGGCTGGTTCATCGGCATGGGCTGGGGGTCGGGCAGCCTGCGCAGCAGCGTGGTGCCGGCATTGTCTGGCGCCATCGGGGCGCTGGCGGCAGCGCTTATCCACCTGCGCCACAATTGAGGCCATATCCACATCCGGGCATGACCATGCAGCAGGTACAGGGCATCACACAGGTGGACGGGATCGCTGTACAGCCTGTACACCGCGCCAGCTGCCACTGCGGTGCGGTGCAGCTGGAACTGCACCTGCCTGAGGGCATCGTCGACCCGCGCCGCTGTGACTGCTCCTACTGCCGCCGCCGCGGCACCGTGGTGGCCTCGGTGCTGCTGGATGACATCCGCATCATGCGCGGGGCCGACGCCCTGCAGCTGTACCAGTTCAACACTGGCACCGCGAAGCACTGGTTCTGCCGCCACTGCGGCATCCACACCCACCACCAGCGCCGCTCCAACCCGCAGCAGTACGGGGTCAATGTCGGGTGCCTGGAAGGCATCAACCCGTTTGCGCTGTGCCCGGTGCCGACCCGCGACGGGGTCAACCACCCGGCCGACCGCAGCGGCCAGACGCCGGACTGAGACTCCGGCCCCGAGCACATGCCGTGTACCGGCGATGCTCCAGCCTGTGCGCTTCCCACTCCGGAAGCGCCCCCATGCCCCAACCAATGAACACGGTTTTCAGCGCACAGATGGCCCGCAACTGGTGGCAGGTGCTGCTGCGCGGGGTGATCTCCATCGCCGCCGGCCTGCTGGTGTTCGCGTATCCGGCGCAGGCGATCAAGGTGGTGGTACTGCTGTTTGCGCTGTATGTGCTGACCGACAGCCTGCTCGGCCTGCTCAGCGCGCGCCAGCGCCCGGCCGCCAGTGGCGCCCTGCTCGGGCTGTGGTTCCTGCTCGGCGTGTTCGTGGCCATCCACACCTTCTACCGGCCCGATACCACCACCCGGGTGCTGTTGCTGCTGGTCGCGGCCTGGGCGGTCTATACCGGGGTGATGCAACTGCTCACCGCCCTGCGCCTGCGCCGGGTGCTGGCCGGCGAGTGGACCATGCTGGCCGCCGGCAGTGCCTCGATCGTGCTCGGCCTGGTGATGCTGTTAAGCCCGGCCAGCGCCATCACCACGGTGCGCTGGTTGATTGCCGGCTACGCCGTGCTGCTCGGTGTGCTGCTGCTGATCCTTTCATTGCAGCAGCGCCAGCTGCGGCGCCTGCCCATTGCGCCCTGAGCCAGGCCGGCAGTGCCGGCCTCTCCTGTTGCCTGTGCCCCTGCGCGGGTTCAACGCGCGAGCAGGCGCCGGGTCAGCCAGCCGCTGAACAGCATCACCGGCACGAACACCAGGGCGGTATCGATCAGCGCACCGAACGAGACCAGGGCCGGGCCCGGGCAGTAGCCGGCCAGGCCCCAGCCAATGCCGAACAGGCCGGCACCGATGAGCAGGCGGGCATCGATGTCCTTGCGCGTGGGCAGCTGGAAATCGCTGGCCAGCAATGGCGACGGCCGGCGCAGCACGAAGCGGAAGGCAATCAGCGTGGTACCCACCGCGCCACCGAGCACAAACATCAGGGCCGGGTTGAAATCACCGAACAGGTCCAGAAAGCCGATGACCACGTTCGGGTCGGTCATCCCGGAAATGGCCAGGCCCAGGCCGAACAGCACACCGGACAACAGGGCAGCAAATACACGCGCCATCACAGCACCCCCAGCACATGACGGGCCACAAACACGGTGGCAATGGCGGTGGCCATGAAGGTCAGCACCGCGGCCAGCGAACGCCCGGACAGACGCCCCAGCCCACATACGCCGTGGCCGGAGGTGCAGCCATTGCCCAGCGCGGTGCCCACCCCGACCAACAGGCCGGCGAGTACCAGCAGCGGGGTGGAGGCCGGCGACAGCGGCGCCTGCCCCTGCCAGGCCAGCACCGCCACACCGGCGCCGACCAGGCCCAGTACAAAGGCCGCACGCCAGGCCCACTCACTGCCGCGAGCACGCTCGAACAGGCCAAAGGCAATGCCGCTGATGCCGGCAATGCGCCCATTGAGCAGCAGCAACACCACCGCCGACAGGCCGATCAACACGCCGCCGGCCAGGGCCTGCAGCCACGGATGCAGGTTCATTGCGCACCTCCCAGGACATTGAGCGGCAGGCGCAGGTACACCGTACCGTTGTCATCGGCAGCCGGCAGCCGGCCGCCACGGATGTTCACCTGCAATGCCGGCAGCAGCAGACGGGGCACCGGCAGCTGGGCATCACGGGCCTGGCGCAGGGCAATGTAGTCGGCACGCGAACGCTGGCCGCCGACATGCACGTTGCTGCGGGCCTGCTCGGCCACCGCCGTGAGCGGGTCTTCCCCGCGCCCGCCCGTGGGGTAGTCATGGCACAGGTACAGACGGGTATCGGCGGGCAGGCCCAGCAGGCGCTGGATCGAGTCGAACAACCGGCCGGCATCACCGCCCGGGAAATCGGCACGGGCACTGCCGGTGTCCGGTGCAAACAAGGTGTCACCAATGAAAGCGGCATCGCCGATGACATAGGTCAGGCTGTCATCGGTGTGCCCCGGGGTGGCAACCACCCGCGCCGACAGACTGCCCACCTGGAAGGTGTCGCCATCGACAAACAAATGGTCGAACTGGCGACCGTCGGCAATGAAGTCATCGCCCAGGCCGAACAGCCGCTTGAAGCGCTGCTGCACCGCCACGATGCCGGCCCCGATGGCCACCGGTGCGCCATAGCGCTCATGCAGGTAACCGGCCGATGACAGGTGATCAGCGTGGGCATGGGTCTCCAGAATCCACTGCACCTGCAGCTGGTGGGCGGTGATGAAATCGATCACCGCCTGCACCGAGGTGTAACCGGTACGCCCGGAGGCCGGGTCGAAATCCATCACCGGGTCGATGATCGCCGCCTGCCCGCCATCGGCGTCATACACCACATGGGTGAAGGTGTTGGTCGGGGCATGGAAGAAGCTTTCCACACGGGGTGAAGGTGAGGACGGTAAGGCAGTCATGGGCAACCTCGTTCGCGCTTTAGTTCAGTTGATGCTAAATTTAGCTCATGCAGAATGATTGCACCACCACCGCATCTTGCGGCATTCATCTGCGGCAGGAGCAACCGCCATGTTCTGGATTTTCACAGGGGCACTGATCATCGGTCTGAGCCTGGGGCTGCTCGGTTCCGGCGGCTCGATCCTGACCGTGCCGATTCTCACCTATCTGCTGGGCATGCCGGAAAAGACCGCCGTGGCCAGCTCGTTGGCGATCGTCGGCGGGATCAGCCTGATCGGCGCCCTGCCCCTGCTGCGTCTGGGCCGGGTCGATGGCCGTGCCCTGCTCGCCTTTGCCCCGCCCAGCATGCTGGGCACCCTTGCCGGTGCCTGGCTGGCCCAGTACCTGCCCGAGGGTGCGCAACTGCTGATCTTTGCCCCGGTGATGCTGCTGGCCGCCTGGCGCATGGCCCGGGGCAATGCGCCAGGCGGCAACGGCATGCGCAAGAGCGCCTGGGCCATCGCCCTGGCCGGGGCCGGGGTCGGCCTGCTCACCGGTCTGGTCGGCATCGGTGGCGGTTTTCTGATCGTGCCGGCGCTGGTCCTGCTGCTGGGCCTGCCGATGCCGCGAGCGGTGGCCACCAGCCTGGTGCTGATCGTGCTCAACAGCGCGGTGGGCCTTGGCAAATATTTACTGGCCGACAGTGCAGGCTTGCAGCTGGACGCGGGCGTGATCGCGCTGTTCATTGCCATCGGCGGCACTGCCTCGATGCTGGCCGGCCGGATCGCCGGCCGCATTCCGCAGCGGCGGCTGCGCCAGCTGTTCGCCGCCGTGCTGGTGCTGCTGTCCGTGTCGATCCTGCTCCAACGCCTGCCCGTCCAAGGCTGAGCAAGCACACTCTTGCCAAGCACACCTGCCAGGCCCAGGATCGCGCCATTGCCTGTGGAGATTGCCATGGCCAGTACCGATGCCCGGATTGATGCCTACATCGCCGATGCGGCGCCCTTTGCCCAGCCCGTGCTGCGGCAGATCCGCGCCTGGGTGCATGCAGGCTGCCCCGAGGTGGAAGAAGCCATCAAATGGGGCATGCCCAGCTTTGTCTACCGCGGCAAGCTGATGTGCGGCATGGCCGCGTTCAAGCAGCACGCCAGCCTCGGCTTCCGGGGCCATGGCGATGCCGCCGGCAACGAGGGCATGGGCCAGTACGGCAAGCTCACCGGGCTGGAACAGCTGCCCGATGCGGCCAGCTTCCAGGCCGCCATGCAGGCAGCGATGGCGCGCATCGATGCCGGTGGCAAACGCCCTGCCGGCAAGCCACGCGCGGCCCTGCCCATGCCCGATGACCTGCACCAGGCACTGGCCGCCGATACCCGCGCCCAGGCCGGCTTCCAGGCGCTGGCCGCGTCCTACCAGCGCGAATACATCCAGTGGATCAGCGAAGCCAAACGCGAGGCCACCCGCCGCCAGCGCATCGCCCAGGCCCTGCAGTGGCTGGCCGAGGGCAAGAAGCGCAACTGGAAATACGACAACTGCTGAGCCCCCGCCCTGTTGACCCGGACCGCCCGCCATGCACCTGCCCGCCGTTGTTGCCGCCGCCGTTTCCAGCTTTGTCCTCGGTGGCCTGTGGTATTCCCCGCTGCTGTTCGGCACGGCCTGGAACCGGGCCAATGGCGGGGTGCCGCCGCCGGGCCACCCGGTCCGGGTGTTCGGCATCAGCCTGATCTTCTGCCTGCTGGCGGCGGCCGGCTTTGCCTGGCTGCTCGGCCCGGCCCCGGCCCTGCAGCCGGCGCTGACCACCGCAGCGGTAGTGGCAGCCATCGTCGCCGGCTGCTTCGGGGTGAACTACCAGTTCTCCCAGCGCCGGCCGCTGCTGTGGCTGATCGACGCCGGCTACCACCTGGTGCAGCTGCTGCTGTTCGCCCTGATCCTCGGCCTCTGGCACTGAGACCAGTGCCCGCGCATGCCCTTCACCCCGTTCCACCTCGGCCCCGGCCTGGCCTTCAAGGCCATCGGCGGCCGCCATTTCAGCTTCATGGTGTTCGGCGGCACCCAGGTGCTGATGGATATCGAACCGTTGCTCGGCCTGCTCGGGCTGATCGACAGCGTGCATGGCCTCAGCCACACCCTGCCCGGGGCCTTGCTGATCGGCTTGCTGGCCACCTTGAGCGGCAAACCCATCAGCAACGCCGTGCTGGGCTGGCTGCGCTGGCGCGGGCCGGCGATCAGCTGGGCCAGTGCGGCCAGCGCGGCCTGGCTCGGCAGCTTCAGCCATATCGGCCTGGATGCCCTGATGCATGCCGACATCCAGCCACTGTGGCCGTTGAGCACGGCCAATCCCTGGCTGCACGCGCTGTCCTGGCAGGCCCTGCATGGGGGGTGCCTGCTGCTGGGCCTGCTGGCCGGCGCGCTCGCGCTCTGGCAACAGCGGCGGCACTGGCGCCGGCACTGAGCCGGCGCCGCGCACTCACCTGCTGCCGACAAGGCCGTCACACCAAAATGTGATGACCATCGCTAAACCTTGGCCCCTGCCCTGCAAGGAGCCCGGCCATGAAGCGCCCTCCCCTGTTGCCCCTGATCGCCGGCCTGGCCTTGCTGCTGGGCAGCGGCCCACTGCTGGCTGCCGGCGACCCGCGCCAGGACTGGCTGCAGGCCACCGTGCAGGGCAGTGGCCCGGTACGCGAGCAGCTGGCCATGCTCAGCCAGCCCGGCCAGCCACTGGCCATCCGCGTCTACCGCGGCGATGACCTGCGCGCCCTCACCGGCCAGCCCCTGCTGGCCCGCCTGCAGGGCCAGGAACTGGCCCTGAGCGAAGGCCTGCTGGAACAGCTGCGCCAGCTCGATCAGGACGACCAGGCCACCTCGGCACGCTGGACCCTGCTTTATGTGCTGGCCTACCTGGGCGCCCGCCATCCGGAACTGCAGCCGGACAATGCCGCGCCCAACCAGCTGCGTGCCCTGGCCATGCTCAGCGCCTTCAACCAGGTGCTGGCAACGGCCTGGGAAGAAGCCGGGCGGCCCATGCAGCCGGCGACGCGCGAACGCCTGCTGCGCCAGGTGCTGCAACAGGTCAGTTATGCACGCCAGCTGCAGCCGGCCCTGGCCCTGCCTGCGGCACAGGGCCTGCGCCGCGATGCCGATGGCTTTGTGCTGGACCTGCCCAACGCCCGCCTGCTGGCCAGCACCCTGCACAACCGCACCGGCCACCGCGAACTGGAATGAGCCCCCCGGCGCGTGGCAAACGGTTACCGTGGTGGCGATCCCGTCACCCCGCCGTTGCCATGCGCCTGCTGACCAGCCTGCTGACCTTCATCGCCTGCTGCCTGCCACTGCTGGTGCTGTGGCTACTGCCGGTGCTGGTGTTGTTCGGCCCGCACGGCTATGAAATTGCCGGCTGGCAACTGCTGGGGCTGCAGTTGCTGGCCCTGCTGCTGGCCTTGTTGCCCGCCCTGCTCGCCGCCCGTGCGGTCTGGCGCTGGCTGGGCCGTCGCCAACGCCAGGCAGGCCAATGAAAAACGCCGCGCCCTCAAGGGCGCGGCGTTGTCGACAGCAGCAGGGGTGATCAGGCCGCCGGCGGGAACCACCACGGCGAGGCCGTGCCGTTGTTGATCAGCAGGGCGCGGGCGCGCACGAAGCGGCGGATCGACGCCGTGCCCATGCGCGAGCCGCCCATGCCGGACAGCTTGAAGCTCTGCTTCTCGGCCGTCTGCACCATGCCGGTCAGGCAGGCATCGTTGATCGAGATGCCGCCGGCATGCAGCTGGCGCGCCACCCGCTGGGCACGCTCGGGGTCCTGACTGAACACCGCCGCGGACAGGCCGAACTCGGTCGCATTGGCCCGCGCCACCGCCTCGGCCTCATCCTTGACCACGATCACCGGCAGCACGCTGGCAAAGCTCTCATCGCGCACCACCGCCATCGAGTCATCCACATCCACCAGCACCGTCGGCGGACACCACACGCCGCCACGCTCGACCAACTCGCCGCCGGTCAGCGCGCGCGCGCCGCGTGCCTTGGCGTCGGCCAGCTGGCCGCGCACCAGTTCCACCTGCGAGGCGGCAATCACCGGGCCGATCTGGCCCTGCGCCGGGTCCTCGCAGTTCAAGGTCAGCGCGCTGACCTCGCGCACCAGGGCCGCGGTGAAGGCCTCGGCCACCGGGGCCTCGACGTAGACGCGCTCAATCGACATGCAGCTCTGCCCGCCATTGACGAAGCTGCCCCAGGCCAGGGCGCGGGCGGCATGTTCGATGTTGGCATCGGACAACACCAATGCCGGGTCCTTGCCGCCCAGCTCCAGCGAGGCCGGAATGAAGCGGCGTGCACAGGCCTCGCCGATTTTGCGCCCGGTGGCCACCGAGCCGGTGAAGCAGATCTGGTCGGACGCCTCGATCACCGCCTGGCCGGTGGCACCGGCGCCGGTGACCAGCTTGAACACCTCGCCCAGCCCGGCCTCGACCAGCGCTTCGCGCAGCAACGGCACAAAGCGCGAGGTGACCTCGCTGGGCTTGGCCAGGATGCTGCAGCCGGCGGCCAGCGCCGGCACCGCATCGATCAGGGTCAGCATCAGCGGGAAGTTCCACGGGCTGATGATGCCCACCACCGGGTAGGCCACCCAGGTCTGCTGGCTGGAAATGAAGCCAATGGCCTCGGTCTGGGCCGGCTTTTCGGCCAGCACGGCCGGGGCCTGCGCGGCCCAGCGACGGATCGCGGCGATGGTGCCATCCACCTCGATGGCCGACTCGTGCCAGCGGCCGGTGTCATCCAGCAGCACCTGCAGGAAGGCCTGGCGACGGCTGGCCAGGGCATCGGCCAGGGCCGACAGGCAGGCGCAGCGCTGCTCGATGGACTGCTGCTCCCAGCCCTGCTGGGCCTGGCGCAACTGCTGGCCCAGCGCGGCGACTTCGGCAGCCGGGGTAATCGGCAGGTCGCCGTCATGGGCACCGGTGCGCGGGTTGCGCAGCGGCAGTGAGCTTGCCTCAGTCATGGAGCACTCCAAGCGATTTCAGGGCGGCAATCGATGCCTGCTGGCGCGCAGCGAAATCAGCACGTTGCGGAATGGTGTGGCTGCCGTTTTCCAGCAGCTGGTTGGCCGGCAACGCCGCCGGCGCAATCCCCGCAGCCACTGCGGCATTGGGCAGGCGCGAAAGAAAATTGCCCATGCCCGGGCGCTGGCGGCGACGGCGCAGGCCGGCAATGTCCAGCTCGGCACTGGCGGCCATCGACTCGCCGGTACCGGCGCAGGCCAGCACGCGGCCCTGGTCATCGACGATCTTGCTCATGCCATCGGCACTGCCCAGTGGCATGTCCACCCCGCTGATGCCGGCGGTGTTGGCCGAGACCACGTAGGCGATGTTCTCGATCGCACGCGCGCGCTTGGCGATGTCCTTGGGGGTCAGCTCCGGGCTGCCCACTTCGGAGGTGCAGTGCAGCAGCACCTCGGCACCGCGCAGGCCATGGGCCCGGGCGATTTCCGGATACAGGATTTCTTCCGAAGCAATGCAGGCCAGGTTGCCGATGGCGGTACGCGCCACCGGGAACACGCCATCGATGCCGTAGATGTCCAGGTACTTGTCCCAGACATCGTGCGGGCTGGGCGCGTACAGCGAGATCAGGCGGCGGTAGCGCAGGATCTGGTTGCCGGCATCATCGAGCACCACCTGCGACTGGAAATACAGGTCCGGAAAATGCGGGTCACGCTCGTAGGCGTTGGAGACCAGATACACGCCGTGGTCCTGGGCGATGCGGCCGAGCTGTTCGTATTCGGCCCCGTCCATGGCAAAGCTGCCCTTGGCCGCCCAGCCCGGAATGGTGTCGCCCAGCGGGTAGCTGGTGGCGAAGTATTCGGGCAGCACCACCAGTTTCAGGTCGGCGCCGATGAAGGCCTTGGAGGCGCGGATCTGGCGGCCGACGCGCTCGATGTTGGCGGCGATCAGTTTCTGCGCGTCATCAACGCTGCTGCAGCCGTTGACCGCATGGCAGGTGGTCTGCAGGGCCAACGCACGGTAAGCCAGGCTCATGCCTCACCCTCCACCAGACGCACCTCGAACTGCCCGGTGCCCTCGCGCAGGGCCTTGCAGGCGGTGTATTCGGGGCTGTTCCAGAACGCCAGCGCCGCCGCGCGGTCGGCGAAACGGGCCACCACCACGCGCATGCCGTCGTCCGGCCCTTCCAGCAGTTCCTGCTGCCCGCCACGCACCACATAGCTGCCGCCGAAGCGGGCCAGCAGCGGTGCCGACTGCTCGGCATACGGGGCAAAGCGTGCCGGGTCGGTCACCTTGGCCTTGATCACCAGATAGGCAGACATCAGGCATTTCCTCCAGCAAAGTGCGGTGCGCGCTTGGCCAGGAAGGCGGCCGCGCCTTCGGCAAAGTCAGCGCCATGGAAGGCATCGTTGAAGGCGGCATCCGCGGCAGCGGCATCAACCGCCGCATCACCACCCAGATGGGCCAGCACGGTCTTGATCGCACTGCGCGCCGCACCGGAGGTGGCGCCCAGGTTGTCCAGCAGCGCGGCTTGGGCCACGGCCAGGGCATCGGCGTCCTCGCACAGCTGGCTGATCAAACCCCAGCTGGCCGCGGTGGGCGCATCGACCAGGCAGCCGGTGAGCAGCATCTGCCGCGCCCGCGCCATGCCGACAGCATGCACAAGGCGGGCACTGTCATCGGCGCTGTAGACTAGGCCCAGCTTGGCCGGGGTGATCGCAAACCGGCTGCGCGCGGTCGCCAGCCGCAGGTCACAGGCCAGCGCCAGCCCCAGTCCACCGCCGACACAGGCGCCATCAATGACCGCGATGGTGGTCTGCTTGATGCGCTGCAACTTGAGTTGGGTACGCTGCACCAGTGCATTGTTGTCGGCAAAGGCCTGCGGCGTGGCCAGCAGCTGGCCGAGTTCGTCGATGTCGGCTCCGGCACAAAATGCGCCAGGCACCCCCGACAGCACCAGGATGTGGGCGTCCGATGCGGCCGCCTCGTCCAGCGCAGCCTCGATCGCCGCCCAGTGTTCGGATGCCAGCGCATTGCGCTTGTCCGGACGCTGGATCGCGATCTGGATGATGTTTCGGTCGCGGTGGGTGGAAATCACATGCGGGAGGGTCATCATGGCCTATCCTATTTGCCATATCGTTATAGCATTAAGCCAATGGAGGGTGAAGCCGCGATGTCCCAGCAAGATGCCCTGACCAGCCTGCTCAGCGCCAACGCGCACAGGCTGCTGCGCAATGACCTGCCGACCCCGCTGTACCACCAGATGTTCTCGCTGCTGCGCGACCGCATCCTGTCCGGGGAAATTCCGCGCGGCATGCGCATCCCCACCGAATTCGACCTCGCCGACAGTTTCGGGGTGTCACGCATCACCGCCAAACGGGCACTGGACGAGCTGGCCGCCGAAGGTCTGGTCGAGCGTCGCCGCGGCAAGGGCACCCACGTGATCCACCGTTCGCGCCCCAAGCCGATGCACAGCCCGCTGACCGGGCTGATCGAAACCCTGGAAGTGATGGCCGAACACACCCGGGTGAAGATGCTGCAGTTCCGCCGCGCGGTGCCGCCCGAACCGATCCGTGCCCTGTTCGACACCGGCCCGCGCGACAACCTGGTGCAGGCCATCCGCCTGCGCCTGCGCAACGACACCCCGCTGGGCTACTACGTCAGCTGGACCCGCACCGACAATGACGAGGTGTTCAACCAGACGCGCCTGGCCAACACCGCGCGCCTGACCCTGTTCAAGGAAATGGGCATCCAGCTCAAGCAGGTCGAGCAGGTGCTCAGTGCGGTCAATGCCGATGCGGTGGCCGCCCTGCACCTGAAGGTGGAGCCGGGCACCGCCCTGCTGTCACTGGAGCGCCGTTCCTACGATGCCGAAGGCCAGCTGCTGGACCTGCTGCACATCCAGTACCGGCCGGACCAGTTCACCTACCAGATGACCCTGGACATGGAAAACGACGCCGGGTAATACCTGCGTCGTACGCCCACAACGGACATGGCGCAGGATCGGGTGCACCCCACGCACCTTGCCACCTCTCACCGGAGTCCGTTGCATGCTGTCGGAAGTGAAACTGGTCACCCTGGGGGTCAGCGACCTGGATCGCGCCCTGTCCTTCTACCGCGACGCGCTGGGCTACCAGCTGCACGAACGCGGCGAGATCTCCCCGCAACTGGCCAGCCTGTGGCGTTTCGACCCGGCCCTGCACGGGCGCTGGGCGGTGATTGGCGCCGATGGCAGCGGCCTGGGGCGAATCCGTCTTCTCGCCTTCGACACCCCGGGCCAGCGCCTGTGGAATGCCGACAACCTGTACAACGGCAGCGGCTATTACGCGCTGAACTTCCGCTGCCGCGATGCCCTGGCCACGATGCAGGCGGTGACCGCCGCCGGTGGCAGCAGCGCCCACGAACCCAGCTACTGGGAAGTGAGCGAGCAGGTGGCTGTGCGGGATTCGATCAACGATGACCCCGATGGCATCCGCCTGGACGTGTTTTCCTACGAGCGTGGCGGCGAGCTGCGTGGCGCCTTGGAAACCGAGGTCAGCGTGGTGCAGACCATCGCCATTGCCACCCGCAACATCGCCCGTTCGGTGGCCTTCTACCAGGCCCTGGGCTTTGAAACCCTGTTTGACCGCGTGCTGGATTTCCCCGAGCTGCAGGAACTGCTGGGCACCGACCGCCCGGTGCGCATCCACAACGTCAACCTGATCAAGGACGGCCACATCGTGCCGGGCCGGGTGGAGATGTTCGCCTACCTGGACATGGAGCATCTGGCCGAAGCCCCGCTGCGCGATGCCGCCGTGCCGCCGAACATCGGCATCCTGTCTGCCTCGCTGCACAGCGCCGCGCTGGAAAGCGAGCTGCCCGCCGTACTGGCCCTGGGCGGGCAGTTGATCGCCCGTGAGCGGCTGGAGCTGCCCGGTGTGGGCCTGTGTGATGTGGCCAGCGTGTTCGGCCCGGATGGCGAGCAGCTGGAGCTGTACCAGCCGCTGTAAGCCGGCTTGTTGCCTGTCCGCTGCGTTCTCTCCCCGCAGCGGACAGACACGCCGGCATCAGGCCATCAGCGCCTGCTGCAGCAGCTGCATGCGTCCGGCATAGTCCTGCCCGGGTTCGAACACCACACGGACCGGTACCGGCAGCGCGGCAAAGACGGCTGCCAGATCCGGCAGCGCTACCCCGGCAAACAACACCGGCAACTGCGCACCAAGGCGCAACAACTCGACCACGTTGGCATGCACCACGGCAGTCTCCGGGCCGGCCACCAGGCGTCGTGCGGCCACGCCCGGCGGCAACCACGGCCACAACAAGTGGCGTTCGCGCTCCCACTGCCAGGCCTCGGCCATATGACCGCCGGCACGGTGGATGGCCGGGTCCGGCAACTGCGCCAGCAAGGTGGCGCATTCTTCGGCCGTGAGCAGCCAGGGCTGGTGCAGCACCACCGCGCTGGCCGGCGCCGGCAAGGCATTCAGCAGGGCCGGCAGATAACTGCAGGCGCCCTGATGGGCGTGGATTTCCAGTGCCTGCCCATCCAGCAGCTGGGTACACACCGCGAGCAGGGCCGCCTGCATGGTGGCCGCATCCGGTGCGGCACTGATCTCGCTGGACGCGCCGTGCCCTGGCAACTCGACCAGCACCTGGGTGCGGGTGTCGGCAGCGACCTGGGCCGGCTGCAACGGGGTCTGCCCCGGCGCATGCACATGCAGCACCGCGCCATCACGGCCCGGGCACAGCCACAGCCCGACCTCGCCCACCGGGGTGGCCAGCATCTGCCGTTGCCAGCCATCTTGCACGCGCGCGCCCAACGCGATCGCCGTGTCCGGCAATTCGACACTGGCCTGGGCCAGGATCGTGTCCATGCGCCGGTGCAGGCCCTCCACGTCGTCGTGCTCGATCACACACTGCACGTTGTCCGGCAAGGCCGGCAGGCGCTGGTGGTGCGGCAGCAGCACATCGCTGGTGCGATAGACCAGCCACGCCGGGCAGGCCAGTTCGGCCACGCGCTGGCGCTGGGTATAGGCAAAGGCGGCGCCATAACCGATGCGGTAGTTGTCGCCCACATCCAGGATGTCCATCGCCGCGGCATGGGTACCGGCCGCGTCATACGGCGGCAGCGCGATCGCACAATCGGCCGAAGGGTCGCACCAGGGGAAGAAATACAGCTGCTCGCGCATGCGTGACCACAGCCAGCGCAGGTGGCCACCGTCCCAGCTCGGCGTAAACGGCGGCAGGTACTTGCCGGTGTAACGCGCACGCTCGGCATCGTTGAACAGGGCATAGCCATCAATCACCAACGCGGTGAGCCGCTGCGGCGCGATCCAGCCCAGGTGCATGCCGATCAGGCCGCCGGTATGCATGCCGAACAGGGCAAAGCGCTCGATGCCCAGGGCATCGGCCAGCTCCAGCGTGGCGCGGGCAAAGCCATCGATGTCCTGCTCGCCCGGCAGCGGGTCGGAATGACCGAACCCCGGCGTGTCCGGTGCGATCACGGTGTAATGCGTGGCAAAGCGCTGGATCATCGACAGCCACATGCGCGAGTTCTGCGGCGACTGGTGCAGCAGGATCAACACCGGCCCACTGCCGGCGTAACGATAGTGCACATGACGCTTGCCGATACGTACGAACTGCCGCTGGATCATGCCTGCTCCTGCCCGTGCGGGCATCGATGGAAGGTATCAGTCAGCTTTTGACCATTGGCATACCAATATGCCAATAACGCAGGTGCCGCCAGCCCGGCATATGACCTGCCTGCCGGCGTGCATCCCACACAAGGAGAGCCTCGTGGAACACCACATCTATCTGGTTTATGCGCATCTGCTGTTGTTTGCCTACTGGCTGGCCCCGGACTGGGGCGTGTATGTGACCTCCTCCTATGTGGCCCGCGCCGACCTGCCGCTGGCCGAGCGCCAGCGCTTCTTGCAGGCCGCCCTGCGCATCGACCTGGTGCCACGCTCCTGCCTGATTCTGCTGCTACCACTGGGCCTGCAACTGGCCAGCAACATGCAGCTGATCGCTCTGCCGGCTGCCGCCATGCCGTGGATCTGGGCAGCCGGCATTGCCTGGCTGCTGCTGTCCTGGGCGGTCTACCGCCACCAGGCCGATGCGCTGGGACAACGCCTGAAGCGCATCGATCACGGCATCCGCATCGCGCTGGCGAGCGTACTGATTGGCTGCGGCAGCTGGGCCCTGCTCAGCGGCCAGGGCGTGTATGTGGCCTGGCTGGCCGCCAAGCTGATCGGCTTCGGTGTGCTGCTGCTGTTGGGCCTGGTACTGCGCCGGATCATGGGCGGCTGGGCCGATGGCTTTGCCCGCCTGCAACGCGAAGGCTCCACCCCGGCTACCGAAGCCCTGTTCCGCAACAGCCTGGCGCGGGCCCGGCCGATTGTCTGGGTCTTCTGGCTCACCAGTGCCGCAATGGCCTTTACCGGTCTGGTCAAACCCTTTTGAAGGAGCGTTCCATGCAACAGGCAAACCCCGGCTGCATCACCCTGCCGGCAGGACAGCATCTGCTGGTGGTTGGTGGCTGTGGCGGCATCGGCCATGCCATCGTGCAGGCCGCCCATGCCCAGCAACTGCACATCAGCGTGATCGACCTGCCGCAGTCGCTCAAGCGTCGCGCCCTGCCCGCCGGCATCCATACCGTGGCCGCCGATATCCGTGATCCGGCCGCGGTTCGCGAAGCATTCCAGGCCCTGGCACAGCACCGCCCCGGCATTGATGGCATGGTCAACGTGGCCGGCTATACCGGCCCGCTGCAGGATCTGGAAGGTATCGATGCGGCCGCCTTCGAGGACATCCTGCAAGCCAACCTGCGTGGCGTTCTCGATTGCTGCCAGCAGGCCATGCCCCTGCTGCGACAGGGCTGCAACCCGGCCATCGTCAATGTCTCCACCGGCATCGCCAGCATCGGTGCGGCGGGTTACGGGGCCTACGCCATCGCCAAGGCCGGGCTCAATGCGTTGACCCGCGTCCTGGCTGCCGAGGCCGCCCCGCTGGTGCGGGTCAATGCGGTGGCACCGGGCGGCGTGGACACCGCTTTCCTGCGTGGCGGCTATGGGCAAGGTGGCAGCGAGGACGGCAAACCACTGCGCCTGGATGTGGATGCGTATGCCGCTCGCGTACCGCTGGGCAGGATCGGCGTGGCCGATGACATTGCCGCGCCGGTGCTGTTCCTGCTCAGCGATGCGGCGGCCTATATCAGCGGCCAGGTGCTGCACGTCAACGGCGGCGCGCTGATGCGCGATTGAGAAATGCGTCACAGCACACGACAGCAAGGTGTCAATTGCCGCGTGGATCACATTTGCCGATAGGTACTAATGACATATCGATGTCACCTTTAAGTCATGAATGCACCAGCGCGGTGCATTTTCAACGCCCCATTATGGGGCGTTTTTATTTTAACCGATTGAAAACAAATGGTTGCAAAGAAATGCCACTGCTGCAAAGCAGCGAAAAATAAAGTCAATAGACCGATTGCCCTACCGCGGAGGCGGGTCAATACTCGATTCACATATTGATATAGCAATAAATCGAACGATCCCCCCGCAGCTCTACCCGCAACAAGCGTTCTTCATCCTCCACCGATTTTGCAGAGGCGAGTCATGAAAGAAGTTCTGTACCGGAGTGCATTGGCCGTCGCGATCGTGACTGCCCTCGGCAGTGGCAACGCGCAGGCCCAGAGCCAGCCCAGCGAGGAACAGGCGGTCCAACTGGACCAGGTCAGCGTGACCGCCCAGCGCCGTGAGGAGCAGATCCAGAAAACCCCGCTGAGCCTGAGCGTGATTGCCGGCCCGGAACTGGAGCGCATGCAGGTTGCCCGCGTGGACGATGTGAAGTTCACCACGCCCAACATCATCATCGAACAGAACACCGGCACCAGCTCGGGCGCCAAGATCATCATGCGCGGCGTCGGCGCCGACGAATCGATGTTCACCAACGACCCGGCGGTGGCGCTGTACATCGACGATGTCTACATCGCCCGCCAGAACGGCGCGATGTTCGACCTCTACGATGTGGAACGCATCGAAGTGCTGCGTGGCCCACAGGGCACCCTGTACGGGCGCAATGCCACCGGCGGTGCGATCCGCTACATCTCCAAGAAGCCGACCGGCGAGGACAAGCTGGCCGCCGACCTGAGCGTGGGCAACCTGGGCCGTCTGGATGGCCGGGTGATGTTTGCCACCCGCGTCGGTGAGACCCTGGATGTCTCGGCCGCCGTGCTCAGCCGCAACCGCGACGGCATCCTGCATGACCAGGTCGGCAACCGTGACGTCAACGACCAGGACGTGCTGGCCGGGCGCCTGTCGCTGGCCAGCACCTGGGGTGAGGCGTCCTATGCCACCCTGAGCATCGACCGCCTGCGTGAGCGCTCCACCCCGGCCTGGGGCAGCCCGGTGGGCATGGTCGATGACAACGTGTTCCCCAAGCTGGGCAGCTTCTACCAGACCCGCACCGATGCCACCGGCCTGAGTGACATGGACCAGTTCGGCATCGCCCTGACCAGCGAAACCGACTTCGGCGCCTTCAGCTGGCGCAACATCCTGCATTACCGCACGATGGACCACCACTTCTACATCGACGTGGATGGCACCGATGCGATGCGTTACCACCTGGAGCAGGACCAGTCGCAGAAGCAGAAGGGTTACGAGGCCCAGTTCACCTCGCAGCACGATGGCCCGTTCAACTGGGTGGCCGGCGTATTCGCTTTCCAGGAAAACAACGACCAGCCGACTCGCTCGGACATCTTCACCCGTGGCGGTACCTACTACGTGCAGCAGGACACCACCGCCTGGGCGGTGTACGCACAGGGCAGCTATGACTTCAGCGACAAGCTGACCCTGACCCTGGGCGGCCGCTACAGCTCGGAAAGCAAGGATTTCGATGTCCGCGCCGTGCGTGCCAATGGCGATTTGAACTTCACCAAGTCGATGGACAAGACCTGGACCCGGCCGGACTGGAAGGTCTTGCTGGACTATGACTTCAGCGACAACGTGATGGGCTATGCCAGCGTCACCACCGGCTTCAAGAGCGGCGGCTACAACGGCCGCGGCACCACCTTCGCCACCATCACCCCGGTGGATGCCGAAACCCTGACCGCCTACGAAGTCGGCCTGAAGAGCACGCTGCTGGACAACCGCGTGCGCCTGAATGCCAATTACTACCGCCTGGATTACGACGGCATCCAGTTGACCGCGGTCAACCCGGAAGGCGTGTTCGTGATGACCAATGCCACCGGCGCCCTGATCCAGGGCATCGAAGTGGACCTGCAGGCCCAGGTGACCCGCAAGCTGAAGGTCAACGCCAGCTTCGGCACCATCGATGGCGAGTACAAGAACTACAGCGATGCCAATGCCGCCTACTTCAACGGCCGCTCGATGAAGAGCTCGCCGGACCTGCAGTGGAACATCGGTGCCAGCTATGTGCAGCCGCTGGCCAGTGCCGACCTGGTGCTCAGTGCCCAGGCCCGCTACACCGACGAGTACTACCAGAACCAGGACACCTCGCGCCTGATCATGACCCGCGCCAATACCGAGTACAACGCACGCATTTCCTACGAGCCGCGTGATGCGAACTGGTCGATGGCCCTGTGGGGCAAGAACCTGGGCAACGAGTTCGCCTCCACCGGTGGCTTTGACATCGCCGGCCTCGGCATCGGCGTGATCTACCCCAACGTGCCGCGCACCTACGGCGTCGAGTTCAAGTACCGCTTCTGGTAATGGCTTGATGAACCCCGCGTAAAAACGTCGCTCCCGCAAGGGAGCGACGCTGCATCGAGAAAATTCCATGGACTATGCGTTGCTGTTGTTGCTGCACCTTCTGATCGCCGGCTACTGGCTCGGTGGCGACCTGGGCGTGTTCTATATCGCAGGCAAGATTGCCGACCCCAAACAGCCGCTGCCGGTACGCCTGTTCTCGGCCCGCTCGATGATGCTGCTGGACATGATTCCACGCAGCTGCCTGATCCTGGCTTTCGGCAGTGGCTTCACCCTGACCACGCAGATGGGCCTGCTGCCGCTGGATGGCTGGCTGTGGCTGGTCTGGGTGATCACCGCGCTGTGGATGGGCCTGGCCTGGTTCGCCTTCCTCAAGGAACACTCGCCACTGGGCCACACCATTGCCCGCATCGATTTCGGCCTGCGTCTGCTGGTGCTGGCCACCTGTGTGGCCGCCGGCATCGACGCTTTCAGCGATGGCGGGCTGATCCCGCAGGTGCGCTGGCTGGCGGTCAAGCTGCTGCTGTTTGCCGGCATCATCTCGATGGGCCTGCTGGTGCGTGTGCAGCTCAAGCCGTTCGGCCCGCTGTTCGGCAAGGTGGCCAGCAACACCGCCAGCGATGCCGACCAACTGGCCCTGAAGCAGCTGGTGGACCGGGTCAAGATTCCGGTGCTGCTGATCTGGACCTTCATCATCGTGATTGCCGCCTTCGGCAAGCTCAAGCTGATCTGACCCCCGTTGATCTGATCCTCCCGGCTTTATCCATTACAGATTCCATGCTCTCTTCAAGGCCCGCTCTGCGGGCCTTTTTTTGCCTGTGCCACCCCTCATATAGGAGCGGCGCTCGCCGCGACCGGATGGCATCAAGG
>JBJEWP010000018.1:0-2799 GCA_051885115.1 Stenotrophomonas sp.
GAAGTGATTTCGATCTTGGTGCTCATGGGCAATTCCTGGGTAACAGCAACGTGGGGGCGAAGCAGGAACGAGGGAAGAGAAACGAGTAAAAGCAAAGGAAAAACCACCTCCTGCATGAAGGCAGAAATTGCTCCAGCGGCTTCAGCACACGCTGCTCGTTGCCCTCCATACGTAGCTCAAAGTTCTTCCACCACCACGTTGGTATTGGTATAGATGCAGATGCCGCCGGCGATGTTGATCGCCTCGCTGGCCACGCTGCGGGCATCCAGCTCGGTGTGGGCCAGCAGCGCGCGCGCCGCACTCAGGGCGTAGGAGCCGCCCGAGCCGATGGCGATGATGCCGTCCTCTGGTTCGATCACATCACCGGTACCGCTGATGATCAACGAGGTCTCGCGGTCGGCCACGGCCAGCAGGGCTTCGAGCTTTCCGTAACGACGGTCGGTGCGCCAGTCCTTGGCCAGTTCCACCGCCGCGCGGGTCAGCTGGCCGTGCTTTTCCAGCTTGGCCTCGAACAACTCGAACAGGGTGAAGGCATCGGCGGCGGCACCGGCAAAACCGGCCAGCACCTGGCCATCACGGCCCAGCCGGCGCACCTTGCGCGCATTGCCCTTCATCACCGTGTGGCCCAGGGTCACCTGGCCGTCACCGGCAATGGCCACCTTGTCGCCGCGACGCACGCAGCAGATGGTGGTGGCATGAAAAACAGTGGGGTTCTGGCTGGGATCCATCGCGGTACTCCGTGTTGAATCCCAAAGATGGGGTGGGCGGAAGATGATTCAACCCACCGCGCCAATGCCCTCTCAAAAAGACTGAAATCCGTTCAGCCCTCGCCGTCATCCAGCCGCTGCAGCTGAACGCGCATCCGTGTGATCCGTCGCCTGGCCTGCCAGCCCGCCCACAGCGCATAACCCACACTGCCCAGCGCGACGGCCACCAGCATCGTCCTTGCCTGTGCGGTTCCAACCAAGGACGGCAATTGCGGCCAGGCCCAGGCCAGCATCAGAGCGCCCAGCGGCAGGCCCAGAGCGTGGTAGAGCAGGCGATAACGTGCCAGGCGCAAGTCGGCCTGCAGCATCTGGCGCAGCCCGGTGCAGGCATGGTCCAGCCCCCAATGGCGGCGCAGCCACCACAGCCCTCCTTGCCACAGCAGCAACCCCAGCGTCAGTCCGGCCTGCATCACGGCATACTCCGGTTTGGCGAGAAGCGTCCAGACCAGCAGCCCAGCCACCACCAGCAGGCCGAACCCATCGCCGTACAGCCCGCGCCGGTATGTTTGGCGGTAATGGTGCAGGGCCGCCTCCAAGGTACGCACATCATCGGCCGTCGGCTGTGCCTGCTGTTGCCACTGCTGTCCCAGGGCGTCCCAGTCATGCTCACTCATCAGCTGCCCTCCAGTTGGTTGCGCAGCCGGGCCCGGGCCCGGCTCAGGCGTTGGTCCACCGTATTGATGGCCACACCCAGGATGTCGGCGATCTGCCCATGGTCGAACCCTTCCAGCACCAGCAGCACGCACTCACGCTGTCCATCGGCCAGCTCGCGCACCGCCGACAGCAGGGCGGCCTGGCGTTGCCCCGCCTCTGCCTGTGCGTCAGGCCGGGCCTGCGTGCAAGGAAGCGTTTCGAGCACGGACTCGTCGGCATGCGACGGCTCACGCGCGCGCAACCATTGCAGCGCGGTGTATTGCCCGACCCGGGCCACAAACGCCTTCTGGCTCAACGCGGTCTGGCCACGCCAGCGCGGCAGCGCCTTCCACAGGGCAATGACCATCTCCTGCACCAGGTCCTCCTGGTCGCCGGTCTGCCGCGCATAACCGGCCGCCAGACGCCGCAGCAACGGCAAGTACCCTGCCAGCAACTCAGAGACCGCTGCCGGCAGCATGCCTGTCCTCCGCCTGCCCGCTGACGATGTCGCACCACATGGCATAGCCGCCATGCAGCCCCAGCGGTGCCAGCAGCAACAGCCCCCAAGGCCACCACAACAGACTGAACAACAGCAGCGCCAGCCCCACATGCCACACCAGCAACGGCTGCCAACAGCGTTTCACCACCGACCAATTCCAACGCCAGGCAACCTGTAGCGACTGCCCTCCCAGCACCATCTGCATGGACATCAGCCCGAGCAGGGCCGCCGGCAACATGCCACTGGCCAGCATCAGCGCCAACGGCCAGCGCAGGCCTGCCAGCGCCGCCATGTTGCCCTGCAGCAGCGACAGCGCGCTGCCGGGCCCGGCAAGCAGCGCCAGCACGGCGGTCTGCCAGGCGAACACGAAAAGACCCAACAGCATGACGGCCACGGCCACCGGCCAGCCCGGCAGGCCGTACACCGGCAAGCCGCCAGCACGCTGGCACCGGCGATGCAGCCACCACAGTGTCAGCATGCCGAGCAGCGGCGTGAGCAGCTTGGAAAGCACGATGCCTACCGCCGGCAGCCATTGCAGCAGGCCTTCGAAGATCAACGGCAGCAACGCCAGCAGCAGCCCCTGCCAGAGGGCGCCACGCCACAGGCCAAGTCCCTGCGTCAACCACTGCCAAGCCCTACCCGGCCCGGGTTGCGGCTGCCTTGCCGGATGCACGGTCACGCCTGCTGATACCTGCGTCATTGCACTGCTCCTGTGCTGGGGTGTCCTGTATAGATGCAGGCAGCGGCTGAAACCTGACAGCCCCGGTCACACGGGCACCAACAACCGGTGCTTATTGCCCCTTGTCCACCCGCTTGGCGCGGGGATGGGCAGCGTCATAGACGCGGGCCAGGTGCTGGAAATCCAGGTGGGTATAGATCTGGGTGGTGGCGATGTCGGCG
>JBJEWP010000019.1:0-2799 GCA_051885115.1 Stenotrophomonas sp.
CGGATGATCTTGCCGCAGGTCACACCGGGAGCGGTCTGCAGCGAATACGGCTGGGCCATGCCCGCCTCGTGGTACAGGCGGATGCGGGCGATGGCATCGACCATGGCCTGGCGCAGTTCGGCCGACACCGCGGCCTCGGCGGCGGCAAATTCGCACTCGCTGACTTCGAAGCTGTCCGGCGCCACGCCGTCAAAGCGCTGGGTGATCGCGCGCAGGCCGGCATCGCCTTCGCGGCGTACCTGGGCAATCAGGCCGGCCACTGCATCGCGGGTCTGTGCGGCCACGGTCTGCACCGGCCGGGTCAGCGCCGCGGCCTGGCCGGCAGCATCAAGTTCATTCCAGATCAGGGTGTTCATGCCAGCGATTTCTCCACGGCCAGCACCATGAGCTGCGAGGCCCCGGCGCGTTCGATTTCTTCCAACTGCTGCCAGCTCAGTCCACTCGGGCACATCGCCTGCAGGCGTGCCGGCTGGGCGGTGCCCGGCAGGCGGATCAGTTCGGCACCGGCCGGCAGCAGCTTGCCGATGGCCGGCAGGGCCGCATCGGCAGCACGGAACATCACCAGCTTCTGCTCACGGCTGGCATTGATGCCATCCAGGCGGCGCAGCAGCATCGCCATCAGGCCGGCGCGGCTGTCGGTCAGCTCGTCCACCGGCCCGGCCAGCACGGCAGTGGATTCCATCAGGACTTCCACCGGCTTGAGCTGGTTGGCACGCAGGGTGGCACCGGAAGACACCAGGTCGGCAATCAGGTCGGCAGTGCCCAGCTTGGGCGCAATCTCCACCGAGCCGGACAGCTCGACCACATCGGCCTTGATCCCGCGCTCGGCCAGCCAGGCAGTGAGGATGGCCGGGTAGCTGGTGGCAATGCGCTTGCCCTGCAGCATTTGAACGCCGGTCCATTCCCATTCTTCCGGGATGCCCAGCATCAGCCGGCAATCACCGAAGGGCAGCGCGCGCAGCGGCTGGTAGGCATCGCTCATGCCGATCTGGCGGCGGGCCTTGGCCTGCTCGTCCAGCTCGTTGAAACCAACGATGCCCAGATCGCACACGCCATCGGCAATCAGGCCGGGAATGTCGTCATCGCGCACCAGCAGCAGGTCCACCGGCAGCGACTCACCAAAGCAGAACAGCTTGTCACGTGATTCACGCCAGCTCAGCCCACAGGCGGTGAGCAGGGCGCGGGCCGGGTCGGCCAGGCGGCCCTTCTTCTGGATGGCAATGCGCAGACGGTCGCGCGCAGGCGCGGCAGGGGGGGGGGACATGGGGGCAATCTCGAAACGAAGGGGGGATCAGCGTGGGGCGAGGCGGTCCATGGCCACGGCATAGCCGCCATGACCCTGCTCCAGCGTGCGCGCCACCCGGCCGGTGGTGGTCACGCTGACCCCGGTGCGCTGATGGATATCGCGATACGGCACGCCGTCGCGCAGCAACGGCACCACCCGCCAGCGGTCGCTCATCGCCTCCAGCTCGGCAGGAGTACACAGGTCACGCAGGAAAGCGATGCGCTCTTCGTTGCTGGTGAGCGCCCCGAAGGCATCAGCCAGGGCCAGCAGGGCATCGTCGGCAAGGCGGGGAGCGGGGGGAATGGTGCGCGGTTTCATACGTATCAATGTAATAGCGTGCTATTACGTTATTCCAGATGCCCGGCAAGGTCAATGCCGAAGCCGACAATCCGGTTGGCCCAACTCTTCGCCAGCGGCTACTCAAGCAGGCCCCATTCCCTACCGAACATCAGCGTTGACGCCCAGCAGGCGATGGCCGCCCCTGCCCTTACCCCAGCCCGGCAGGCAGATCGCGCACGATTGATCGGTACGTCCGAGCCAGCCACGCTTCCTGCCTGTACGGACGCATACGTCGTCACAGGCCGGCAAAGCCGTGCACAGAAGCAGCGCACCCGGTCCGGGCTTGGCGATGAATACCCCGTGCAAACGCAGACAATCCCTCGGGCATCCATCCATACCTTTCCCGCGTGCCCGGCCTGCAAATGCCACCCATCGCCATGGTCATGCCATTGCCCGGACAAGGCTCAGCATCGCAACTGCGCGCAGCCGACACTGCCGCCTCTGACCACGCCGGGTCACGTCATGGCTGACAACTGTGGCCACGGACACAGACACGCCCGACACAGCAACGCAGTCTTTGCTTACCCATCGCCGCACCTATCGTGCCGATATGCCGCTGGTACAGATGGGCAGGATCGCTACCATCAACCATGTCTGCTGTCTCACCACCACGGCAGCCCTGCATTGCAATGCTTGTACCTGACCCGTTCTCCAGGAGAGCCACGATGCAACTATTCAACACCACCCCAATTTCCATTGCCGTCACCGGCCGTTGCCACCCCTGGCCGGTGTTAGCCCTGTGCATCCTGCTGGCAGCCTGCCAACCCTCCCGAGCCGACCCACCTGCAGCAGTGCAGGCACATGCCCCGGCATACAACCCATCACATCGGATGGAAACCACTGCAACTCCATGCGCCCCCTCTGCGACGAACAGCGCCAACACCCCCCTGTTGGATGACGACGGTACCCCATGCCGCCCGGATGATTCCTACAACCGGGCCAATCTGCGGGCGCAGTACAAAACCTGCATAACCGCCAGCGGCGGGGTGACAACCGCGATTCAGGCCTGCATGGATGAGGAATTCCATTGGCAGGATCAGCGTTTGCAGAATGCGTGGGGCGTCATCGCCGACGGTCCGGACAGTGAATTCAAGGACAGACTGGCCGATGAGCAGCACATCTATATGAGTGATACCTATCGAAACTGTCACTACGACCCGATCACCAAAGATCAA
>JBJEWP010000020.1:0-23602 GCA_051885115.1 Stenotrophomonas sp.
CCTGCGAAGAGGCAAGGTATTTCCTGCGCCACTGCCCCAACACCAAGATGGATGGTGATGGCGATGGTGTTCCCTGCGAACAGCAGTTGTGCAACTGAGCGGTATTGCTGGATCTGGTCGCAGGCACTGTTGAGGCATCGAGTGATGCCCGCCTGCAACCGTCGCCGGCTTCAGCTTCCGGCGAGACAGCGTTTTACAGGTGCAGGACGTGGGAGGCGGTTTTGCCAGCCTGCGTGTGTGGCTGGCATGCCGGCCTACCACCATGAACGTCTGTGGCCATGCCCCGCCAGTTGATCCTTGCCAATGCCTTGTTCTCGCTGCGTGGCCGTGTGGCCATCAGCGATGGTGCGCAGCAGCCGCGCTTCGAGGCACGCGGGGAATTCGCTTTGCTCTCGCCGACCTGGCGCCTGTATCAGGGCGATGTGCTGGTAGGCAGCCTGCGGCGCAAGCTGCTCAGCCTGCGTCCGCATTGGGATATCTGTCTGGGCCAGGAGCGCTTTGCCCTGCGTGGGCCGTTGTTGAGCTGGCGCCGGCATTACCACGTGGTGGGCGGGCGCTGGGACGGGGCGCAGGTCACCGGCAGCCTGCTGGACCGCAGCTTCCGCATCGAACACCACGGCCAGCTGTTGGCCGATGCCAAGGTGCGCTGGCTCAGCCTGGTCGATGCACAGCAGGTGCAGGTGCATGCCGAGGACGATGCCAGCGAGCAGTTCGTGGCCACGGCCATGCTGGTGGTGCAGCTGGCACGGCAGGTGGAGCGGCGGCGTAGCCAGTGAGTGATGCATGCCTGCATGCCGCCATGGTGCAGGCATCGCTGAGCGCTGGTGCTTGCTGTCTGCCCTTGGTGGGATTGCCCGGCTGCACGGCACATCTGCTGGCTGTTGAGCCGCTGCAGCAGTGCCGCTGCACTGTGCCGGCCGCAGCGTGGCTTCCGGTCTCGGTGCTGCGTTGATGACAAGCCCAGTGGCCACCTGCCGTGCAGGGTGTGCACGGCAGGCGGCGGTTGGGGCGATCAGTCGGGCAGGTGGTAGGCCAGCACGTAGTCACCGGCGGTGGTGCCGATCGAGCCATGGCCGCCGGCCACCAGCACCACGATCTGCTTGCCCTGGCTGTTGAGATAGCTCATCGGTGTGGCCTGGCCGCCGGCGGGGATGCGCACATCCCACAGCACCTTGCCACTGGCCAGGTCATAGGCGCGGAAGTTGTTGTCCACGGCGGCGGCGAGGAAGGCCACCCCGCTGGCGGTGAGCAGGGGCCCGCCGATGCCGGGCACGCCCATTTTCACCGGCACCGGCAGCGGGCTGAGGTCGGCGATGGTGCCGTTGCGGTGCTGCCAGGCAATGTGGCCGGTGCGCAGGTCGGCGCCGGCCACGGTGCCCCACGGCGGCTGCTGGCAGGGCACGCCCAGCGGGGACAGGAACGGGTGCATGTTCACCGCGTAATCGGCGCCGGCGTTTTCATTCAGGCCCTGCTCGCCGGTGTTCAACGGCTGGCCTTGCACGTGCTGGCGCGGCACCAGGGTGGAGACGAAGGCCAGGTAGGTGGGCATGCCGAACATCACCTGGCGCTGTGGATCCACCGCCACGCTGCCCCAGTTGAACACGCCGAAATTGCCCGGATACACCAGGGTGCCCTGCACCGACGGCGGGGTGTAACGGCCTTCATAGCGCAGCTTGCGGAAGGCGATGCGGCACAGCATCTGGTCGACCAGGCTGGCGCCCCACATCGAGGCTTCGCGCAAGGGCTCCGGCTCGAAGCTCAGCGCCGAATACGGCTGTACCGGCGAGACCTTCTGGCCGGGGATGTCATTGCCCTGCGGGGCCGGGCGCTGGCCGATCGGCAGCAGGGGTGTGCCATCGCGGCGGTCCAGCACATACACATCGCCCTGTTTGGTCGGCTGCACCAGGGCCGGTACCCGCCCCTGCGGCAGGTCCAGGTCCAGCAGCACCGGCTGGGCCGGGGTATCCATGTCCCACAGGTCGTCATGCACGAACTGCTGCACCCAACGGGCCTGGCCGCTGGCCAGGTCCAGCGCCACCACCGAGGTGGCATAGCGCTGGGCATCGGCGTTGCGGTAGGCGCTGAGCTGGTCCGGGGTGCGGTTGCCCATCGGGAAGTAGGCCAGGCCCAGGGCTTCGTCGGCACTGGCCACCGACCAGCTGTTGGGCGAGCTGACGCTGTAGACCTGGGCTGGATCGTTGGGATCCAGTGGTGCGGTGTGCGCGGCGTTGCCGGAATCGAAATTCCACACCAGCTGGCCGGTCATCGCGTCGTAGGCGCGGATCACCCCGGAAGGGGAGTCGACCGCGTAGTTGTCGTTGACCGCACCGGCCACGATCACCTTGCCGGCGGCCACCAGCGGCGGTGAGGTGGAGTAGTAGAAGCCGGGCTGCTTGAACGGCATGTTGTGCATCAGGTCGAGCACGCCGTTGTCGGCAAAACCGGGGCAGGGCTGGCCAGTGTGCGCATCCAAGGCATGCAGCTTGGCATCGGCGCTGGGCAGGAACACCCGCTCGGCGCACATGGCGGGTGCAGCAGGAGCAGGTGCAGCGGCCGGTACCGCAGCGGCTGGGGCAGCGAAGTAGGACAGGCCGCGGCAGGTCTGGTGCTGGCGTGCCGGTTCCATTCCGGCCCCCGGGTCGAAGCGCCAGCGTTCCTTGCCAGTATCGGCATCCAAGGCAATGGCCAGGCTGTGCGGCGTGCACAGATACAGGCTGGTGCCGATCTTCAGCGGGGTGGCCTGGTAGGTGGTTTCGGTGACGTCATCCGGCCGGCGCAGGTCGCCGGTGCGGAAGCTCCAGGCCAGCTGCAGCCGGCCGACGTTGTCGGGGCTGATCTGCGCCAGCGGTGAATAACGCTGGCCATGATGGGTGCCGGCATAGGCCGGCCACTGGCCGTCGGCGGGCACATCGATGCCTGCTGCCGGGGTGGCGTTGACGATGTCCATCGGCAGCCGGCCATGCGGCATCGGGTCCGGGCGCAGCAACGCAGTGAAGGCCACCGCGGCCAGCAGCAGGGCGCTGGCCAGTACCGCCAGCGAGCCACGTCGGTGGCGTATCGTGCTGGCCGGCTGGTCCAGCTGGCGGCGCAGTGCGGGCAGGGCCATCCACAGGCCCAGCAGGGCGGGCAGGCCCAGGCGGGTGGCCAGCGGCCACCAGTGCCAGCCGGATTCCCACAGTGACCAGGCCAGCAGCACCAGCATCCAGGCGGCATAAGCGGGCAGGGCCCAGCGCCATCGCCGGATCACCGCCCAGGCCACCAGCAGCAGCCACAGGCCGCTGAGGGCGTACATCGCGCTGCCGCCCAGGCTGAGCAGGTACAGGCCACCGGCCAGCAGCGGCAGCCCGGGTAAGGAAAGCAACAACACGGTGAGGATGCGCATGGCCACTCCACGTCAGGACAGGTGGCCATCGTGCGCGGGGCGGTGTGTGCGTGGTGCATGGTGGCGGATCGGGCACAATGCTCCGGGCATGCAAGGGGGAGACTGATGACCATGGATACCGACCAGCAACTGGCCGCCACCCTGGCGCGCTTGCGCGCAGCCTGGCAGGCCAACAAACCGGGCTATGCCCAGCGCCGTGCCGACCTCAAGGCCCTGCGCGTGGCAGTGAAGGCGCAGCTGCCGCAGATGGTGGCAGCGATCAACGCCGACTTCGGCCAGCGCAGCGTGGCCGAGAGCCGCATTGCCGAGGGCATGACCGTGCTGTCGGCCATTGACCACTTGTTGTCCCACCTGCGTGACTGGATGCGCCCGGCCCCGGTGGCTGCCGGCTGGCGCCTGCTGCCGGCGCGGGCGGAAGTGCGTTCTGTGCCGCTGGGCGTGGTCGGGGTGATCAGCCCGTGGAACTACCCGGTCAACCTGGCCCTGATTCCGCTGGCCACGGCCATTGCCGCCGGCAACCATGTGCTGCTCAAGCCATCCGAACACACCCCGGCCACCAGTGCGTGGCTGGCGCAGCTGCTGGCCGGCGTGTTCCCGCCGGAGCGGGTGGCGGTGGTGCAGGGCGGGGCCGAGGTGGCGGCCGGGGTTTCCGGCCTGCCGCTGGACCACCTGGTGTTCACCGGTTCCACCGCGGTCGGGCGCAAGGTGATGGCTGCTGCTGCCCAGCACCTGACCCCGCTGACCCTGGAGCTGGGTGGCAAGTCACCGGCCATCGTCTGCGCCGGTTACCCGATCGACAAGGCCGCTGCGCGTCTGGCCACCGGCAAATGGTTCAATGCCGGGCAGACCTGCATCGCCCCGGACTACGTGCTGGTGGAAGGCGGCGCCGAGCGGCTGCAGGCCCTGGCCAACGCCCTGGGCGTGCAGGTACGCCAGCGCTATGGCGATGACCTGGCCGCCAGCCCGGACTACACCCGCATCATCAATGCCGGCCAGTACCAGCGCCTGATGGCCCATGTGGCCGATGCCCGCGAACGTGGCCTGGACGTGCGCCAGCTCGCCGCTGTACCCGACCATGCCCACCAGCAGCGTTTGATTGCACCGACCCTGATCCTGCAGCCGGGCAACGATGCCACGGTGATGGGCGAGGAAATCTTCGGCCCGCTGCTGCCGATCATCGCGGTGCCGTCACTGGCGGCAGCCATCGCGCACATCAATGCCGGTGAGCGCCCGCTGGCGCTGTACCCCTTCAGCCACGACCGGCGTGCGGTGGAGCGCCTGCTGCACGAAACCGTGGCCGGTGGCATCACCGTCAACGACTGCCTGCTGCATTTCGCCGCAGAAGGTCTACCGTTTGGTGGCGTCGGTGCCAGTGGCATGGGCGCCTACCATGGCCGTGCCGGCTTTGATGCCATGAGCAAGGCACTGCCGGTGCTGTGGCAGCCGCGTTTGACCGCCACCGACTGGCTCAAGCCGCCGTATTCGCGTATCGCCCGCATCCTCGACGCCTTGGTGCGCTGACGCAGCTGTCGCGGCCGGGGCCGCTCCCACAGAAGCGGGTCGGCTAGTGGGAGCGCAGCCGGGCGCGACGGGGTTACAGCGCGGGGACAGCCCAGGGTGTCGCCAGGGCGGCGGGCTCGTCGGCGCAGTGTTTCGGCAGGGGCTCGGCCTTGGCGTATTGCGCGGCCAGCTCCTGGCGGGCGGCGGCCATGTCGCGCAGGAAGGCCGGCTCGGCGTGCAGGCGGGCGATCACCGCGCTGGCCATGTGGCGGCCAGCGACCAGGTCGCTGTTCCAGTGCACGTTGCACACCAGGCGGCTTTCGGCGTAGTTGCGGCCACGGACGAACAGGGCATTGCTGCGCTGCGGGGCCAGTTCGGCCAGCACCAGGGCCCAGGCCCAGCCGATGGCGGTATGCCCGGATGGGTAGGAACCATTGCTGGCCAGACCATCGCGGCCTTCCGGGGTGCACAGGTCCTGCTGGTTGGTCACGAACGGGCGCGGGCGCTGGTAGTGGTTCTTGGCCGCGCGGGTGGCGTTGCTGGCATCACTGCGCAGGCGGCGCAGCAGCAGGTAGGTGTGCGGGGTTTGCTCAACGCTGATCTGCGTGCCCAGGGCGCAGGTGTAGATGCCGGCGGCCTGGGGGAAATCCAGGTCGGCATCGATGATGGCCTGCTGCCAGCGTGGGGTGTCGCGCAGCGCATAGGCCGCCTGGGCCACGGCCTGGTCGTGGGCAAAACCGGCACTGCCGGGCGCCGGTGGCGGCGGCAGCAGGGCCAGGCTGTCCGGCAACTGGTCATCGGCCAGATAGCCGGCCAGCACCCCGGCGCGCACTTCCGGCACGCCGGTGGCCGGGTCGATGGCCGTGTTCGCCAGTGGAGCTGTGGTCGGCCCGCTCGTACAGGCAGCCAGCCCCAGGGCCAGCAGCACGCTTGTGGCCGTCAGGGGCTGACGGGCACTCATGCGCCGATGCGCTCGCCGATCATGCTGCGCAGGGCGTTCAGATCCTTGACGAAGCCCTCGATGCCAGTGCGCAGCTTTTCTTCGGCCATGGCGTCAGCGGCAATGGCTGCGGCAAACGACTCGGCAGTGACCGGGGCGTGCACCGCACCATCGGCCGGCTGCGGGGACAACTGGCGCGGCAGCTCGCCGTCATCGGCGGCCAGCTTTTCCAGCAGGTCCGGCGAGATGGTCAGGCGGTCGCAGCCGGCCAGTGCTTCGATCTGGGCGGTGGAGCGGAACGAGGCGCCCATCACCACGGTGTCGATGCCGCGGCGCTTGAACTCGTTGTAGACGCCACGTACGAACATCACACCCGGGTCTTCGTCGATGCTGGCCGGGGTCTGGCCACGGGCCACGTACCAGTCCAGGATGCGGCCGACGAAGGGCGAGATCAGGAAGGCACCGGCCTCGGCGCAGCCCAGGGCCTGGGCCGGGTTGAAGATCAGGGTCAGGTTGCAGTCGATGCCTTCGGCCTGCAGCACGCGGGCCGCTTCGATGCCTTCCCAGGTGGCGGCAATCTTGATCAGCACCTTGGAGCGCGGCACGCCGGCCTCTTCGTACAGGGCGATGAAGCGGCGGCCCTTGGCGATGGTGGCGGCGGTGTCGTGCGACTTGTCCGCGTCCACTTCGGTGGAGATGCGGCCCGGGATCAGCTGGCTCAGCATCACGCCGACACCGACGGTCAGGCGGTCGGCGATGTCATCGATGATGGCTTCGCGGCTGCCGGTCGCGCCGGCGGCGCGGGCCAGTTCGCGCTCGATCAGCTCGGCATAGACGGGCAGGTCCAGCGCCTTCTTCACCAGGGTCGGGTTGGTGGTGCAGTCCACCGGGCGCAGCTTTTCAATGGCGGCGTAGTCGCCGGTATCGGCCACCACCACGGACAGTTCGCGCAGTCGGGCCAGCTTGGAAACGCTCATCGTTGTGTGTTCTCTTGGTCAGTCGTCGTTGGTCGTGCCGGCGGCAGCTGCGCGCACAGCCGCCGTGTCCTGGTCGAACACGGGGGCGGCAAACGGCGCCGGGCCCGGCGTGCGGCCGAAAACGATCGGCCGGGTCACGCCACGGTAGCTGCCCAGCGTCGGATGGGCCAGCGGCGCGATCATCTGTTCAGCCAGCACTTGTGGGTGGTCGAACATGTCCTCGACCCGGCGCGCAGCTGCGCAGGGCACTTCCTCGCCGAACAGGGCCTCCCATTCCAGCGCACTGCGGCTGGCCAGGGCGCCATGCAGTGCGGCGAGCAGCTCCGGGGCATGGGCGGCGCGCTTGCGCACGCTGTCATAGCGTTCATCAGCGGCCAGGTGTACCAGGCCGGTCTTGTCGCACAGCGCCTGCCAGAAATGCGGGGTGTTGGCCGAGATGTACAGCCAGCCATCGGCGGTGGGGTGCAGGCCGGTGATGCCGCCCGAGCGCATGTCGCGGCTGACCCCGGCCGGCTCGCCTTCGGCCCAGATCATCCGTGCCGACTGCATGGTCAGTGCACTGCGCAGCAGCGACACGCCCACGTACTGGCCCTCACCGCTGCGCTCGCGCTCGTACAGCGCGCTGGACACCCCGGCGGCGACCAGAGCGGCGGCGTAGTAGTCCACCACCGAGCCGTACAGGATCTCCGGCGCGCCATCGGCCTTGCCCTGCATCGCGCACATGCCGGTCATCGATTGCAGCACCTGGTCGTAGCCGGCCTTTTCCTTCAGCGGTCCGGTCTCGCCGTAGCCGGTGACCGCGCAGTAGACCAGGCGTGGGTTGACCGCCTGCAGGCTGGCAAAGTCGATCCCTAAGCGCGGCGGCACGTTGGGGCGGAAGTTGTGCACCAGCACGTCGGCCTCGGCCACCAGGCGCATCAGCACGGCGCGCTGGTCGCCATCCTTCAGGTCCAGGCAGATGCCGGCCTTGGAGCGGTTGACGCCGAGGAAGGCCCGGCTTTCCGCTTCCAGGGTGGAGGGGTATTTGCGCAGGTTGTCGCCGGTGGGCGGTTCGACCTTGATCACACTGGCGCCCTGGTCGGCCAGCAGGGTGCAGCCATAGGGGCCGGCGATGTAGGCGCTCAGGTCCAGCACCTTGATGCCGGTCAACGGGCCGGCACTGCCCTGGCGACGCACCAGGTCAAACGGGGAGGGCGATGTATCCATGGGGGTTGAAGTCCTGTGCCGGCATGCGCTGCCGGCGGCGTTGCAACGGAAGGCGACGGGTTATGGCGAAGTCGGGGTGGTGGCCGGTGCCAGCGCCAGCCAGCTCAGGCGCCAGGCGCCATGCTCGCGGCCACCGCAGCGGTAATACGGCACGAAGGTCAGCGGTGCACGGCAGTCCAGGGCCATGGTGACCGGTGCGCCTTCGCCCAGGTCCTGGCCCACCTGCAGCCAGTGCCCGGGGGGGGCGTCGGGCAGGCGCACGGTTTCCTCGGTCTTGTAGCCATCAATCAACGGCGTGGCATATACCAGCGGGCCGTGGGTCAGGCCGATATATTCCCAGCGCAGCACTTCCTGGGCCACCGGCGAGCCGTCCGGTGCGCGCGATTCCTGCACGTTGACGTTGGCGGCGTGGTGCAGGGTGGGCACCATCGGCAAGGCAAGGCGGATCACATCGCCGGCCTGCCACTGGCGCTGCAGGGTGATGAAGCCATCGGCCCCGGCCTGTACCTCGCCCTGGCAGATGCCGTTGATGCACAGCTCCACGCTGCCGGCCCAGTCCGGCACGCGGATGCCGATGCCGAAGTGCGCGGCGTGCTGCGGGGTCACGCTGATCTCGATCTCCCCGGCGAACGGGTAGCGGGTGTGCTGGGCCAGGGTCACCGCCCCGGCCTCGGCCTGCGGCAGGGTGGCCTGGCCGGCGCCGTACAGGTTCACCCGCAGGCTGCCATCGGCGGCGATGCCATAGGCCACCTGCGGCAGTTCCTCCACCGCCATCGCGCCGGAGGACTTGCAGCAGCGCCAGTAGGTGGTGTGCACGCGCTTGCCGTTGGGGAAGGTGTAGTAGCACCAGTCCTCGCCGTTGGGCGCCATCGCTGCCAGCAGGTCGTTGTAGGCGGTACGTTCCAGCTCGTCGGCATAACGGGCATGGCCGGTGATGGCCAGCAGCTCGCGGTTGAGCTGCATCCACGCCAGCACCGAGCACGTCTCGACATAGGCCTGCGGGAAGAAGGTGCGTGGGGCGTTGAACACCTCGCGCGAGCGGTGGGCCACGCCGCCCCACGGGCCACCGCCCAGGGTGAGGTGGTGCTCGCGGATGTTGTTCCACAGCTTGTCGATCGCAACCTGGTAGTCCGCCTTGCCGGTGGCCTTGTACAGCTTGGCCAGGCCGACCAGGTTCCAGCACAGCTGGTAGGCCTTGCCGGTGGCGATGAAGGCGGCGTCCTCGCCGGCCAGGGCCTTGTCCAGCAGTGCCAGGCGCGGGTTGGCGTTGGCTTGTTCCAGCACCTTCTCGGCCAGCGCCAGGTAACGCGGCTGCCCGGTGATCAGGTACAGGTCGGCGGCCGGGTCCAGCAGCACCGTGGCCGACATGCCGTGGTGGTTGCCCAGGCTGGTGATGTCGATGCCGCCTTGCAGCGTTTCCCAGCACAGGTCGGCAATGCGGCAGGCAGCCTGCAGGTAGGCGTCGTCACCCAGGGCGCGCCAGGTTTCGATGAAGCCCAGCAGCAGGTAGCTGTGGGTCCACATGTCCCAGGTGCGCACCGCCGGCTCGCCGTTCCAGCTTTCCGGCTTGGGCGGTTGGGGCACGGTGAAGCGGCGGTTGGCGGCGTAGTTGCCCAGGTAGCCGTCGGCGTCCTGCTGGCTGATCAGCCAGTCGGCGACGCGGCGCAGGTTGGCCGCCAGCGCCGGCTGGTTGCCCTGGGCCACGGCACGGGCGGTGGCCGACAGCCACTTGCCGGCATGTTCGCCGTACCAGTCGCCTTCCTGGTTCTGCTGCTTGTGGGCCTGGCCGAAGATGCTGATTGACGGGCTGGTCTCATCGACGATGAAGGTGGACAGACGCCCGCTGCGGTTGGCATCGAGCATGTCGCCGAAGATCCCGCCCAGCTGCACGCTGGCCGGGGCAATCAGCTGCTGGCCACAGGTGATGGCCGCGCTCATTGCGCATCCACCACGCAGCGGAAGCCGAGCATGCCGCTGCGGTCCTTGGCCGGGGCCATCAGCAGGTACTTGCCGTGCTGGTCCAGACGGTAGGCCTGCGGGAAATACCAGTGCGAGGTCTGCGGCTGGTAGGACGAGCCACCGCGCAGGATGGCCACCCGGGTGTGCTCATCCTGGAATTCCTCGGTCCACTGCCAGACATGGCCGACCAGGTCCTCCACCCCGAACGGGCTGGCGGCCTGCGGGAAGCTGCCTACATCCTCGGCGGGCAGGATGCGGCGGCCACGGTTGGTCCGCGGCACCATCGCCTCGTCCCATGCGTTGCCCCACGGGTAGGTACGGCCATCGTTGCCTTGCGCGGCGTACTGCCACTCCCATTCGTGCGGCAGGCGCTTGCCGGCCCAGGCGGCATAGGCGCGGGCATCTTCCAGCGACACCCACACCACCGGCTTGTTGTCCCAGCCGGCGCGCGGCGCGCCATCCACCCAGTGGGCGAGGAAGTTGATGGCATCGGCCGGTGCATAGCCGGTGGCGTCAACAAAGGCCTTGAACTGGGCGTTGGTGACCGGGTGGCGGTCGATGTGGAACGCCGGCACGCTCATGCGCTGGCGATGGTGACGGCGCGGGCAGTCTTCCCAGGCGTACTGCACGTCCTGGCCGGCCCAGTTGAAGCCTTCGATCTCCACACCGCTCACGGCAAACACGAATTCACCGGCCGGCACGCTGACCATGCCTTGGGGTGCGGTGGTGGTGGCAGCGGTGGCGGGGATGGCAACCTGGGTCTGCGCCAACGCCTTCCAGGTGCCGGAATAGGCCGACAGCGGCTTGGCATTGGCCTGCGCGGTCAGGGCGATGAAATCATCCAGGCCATCGACGCGGGTGCCGGCAGCCACGGACAGCACGGCGCCGAAGCCACGCGCTTCCATGTCAAAAGACAGGAACGCCTGGCCGTTGCGAATGGCCGGGGTCAGTTCACGGCCATTCCAGATATCGAAATAGCGGGTGCCTTCGGTGTGCTCGATGGCGATCTGCTCGCCATTGACCGCATATTCGAAGCGGTTGATGAAGGTGTGCAGGCACAGCCCGGCCGCCGGGAACTTGCTGGCGAAGATGCCGCCCTGCAGGCAGACCTGGTAGGGCTCCCAGTCCATCGACACCACCAGCTGCGGGAACTGGCGATAGATGCGCGCGATGCGGCGCAGGGTCTCGCCATCGCGCTCGGTGAACTGGTTCCAGATGCCCCAGATGTTTTCCCAGGCGTTGTAGCCGATGCCGTTGAAGAAGCAGTACTGCAGGTCGTGGTTGCGGTTGCGGCCCCAGCGGTTTTCGTAGTTGACCATGTGGCGCGGCTCCAGCCACTTCCACTTGGACACCGGCGGCACCGGGCCGTCCGGGGCCTTCTTGCCCCAGCTCTGCACGTTCCAGATCAGCTGTTCTTCGGAACTGATGGTCGATTCGGGCTGCACCACCACCGGGTTGCCGTTGGCATCGCAGGCGTCGAAGAAGGCACGCGGCACGCCGTTGAAAGTGTCACCGTTGATACCGTCCGCACCGGTGTACTTGATGATTTCAGCCAGGCCGTCCCAATGGGTCACGCCCGGATCGCGGGTGCCGTGGTCCCAGGGCTTGGCCGGCAGGAACACCTTCACCCCACGCGCCTGGAAGGCCTGCACCGCCGCCTTCAGGCCGTCAATGCCGCCGGGCAGGGTGTGGGCCAGGTCGAACTGGTTGCGGTCATCGATGCCGATGTTGGGGTAGATGTACCAGATCAGCACCGAGTCCAGACCGCCGAAGCGTGCCTCCAGATCATCCAGGTACCTGTCCACGGTGTACTGGGCCGTTTCCACATCGTAGAAATAGCGGTCCTCGACCATCATCTGGGCGTGGACGAAATTGCGCTGCGCCCACTGCAGTTCCGGGCGGCGGTAGTTCACATCGGTATAGCCCAGACGCACCAGGTGCTCTGTGCGCCAGTCCTTGAGCTCGGCCAGCCAGTCAGCGGCGCTGGCATTGGCATCGATCATCCAGCTGCCGATGTCGGCAAACGGCCACGCCGGTGCCTTGCCCGGGGTGGGCAGGTAACGGCCGGTGGTGACGTGGGAGAACTTGTACTCGGTACGAATCGGCTCACGGCCGTGGTCGGCCGGCTCGTTGTCGTAATCGGGGAGTTCGTAGGACATGGTCATGGATGCTGGCCAATACAGAAGCGAAGGGAATGGGGCGCCTGCCGCCACAAGGCACAGGCCAGCCTGCCACCCGGGGCAGACAGGTGGACCAGTCTAGCGGCGGGGGAAAACGCTTTGGTCGCCATCACGGGCCACATTTCCTGCCTTCCGTACCGGTTCAGTAGCGATCGCGCCGCTTTCGTCCAGGGCCTGGTAGACCCGGTTGTAGAACCCGGTGGACGGCGAGGACAGGGCGTTGGCCTGGCCATCGCCGATGTACTGCATCAGCAGGATGGCCACCAGCTGCTGCTCACGGTCGACCATGAACCAGGTCGAGGCAGCCCCGGACCAGCCGAACTGGCCGGCGCTGCCCAGGCGGCCGCGGGCCACCGGGTCGGTGATCACATAGCCGCCCAGGCCAAAGCCCTCGCCGGCGCTGAAGCCGGCAATCGGCGCGCCGAAGGCGCTGCCCAGCTGGTCGCCCATCATCAGGGCCAGGGTCTCGGGCCGGAGCAGGGCCGGGCCGGGCCCGCTGCCGTCATCGAGCAGGGCGCGGGCAAAGCGCAGGTAGTCGGCGGCGCTGGAGTACAGCCCGCCGGCGGCGTTGTCGTAGGGGTTCAGGCGGTCGCCGGGATGGCGCGCGCTGTGGGTGTTGGCCAGCACCAGGGCCCCGGCATCGCCGGTGGCCAGGTCCACCACGCGGTAGCGCTGTTCCTGTGGCACCTCGAAGCCGGTATCGGCCATGCCCAGCGGGTTGAAGATGTGCTGCTGCAGGTAGTCGGCCAGTGGCTGACCACTGACCACCTCCACCACCCGGCCCAGCAGCAGGGTGTTGCTGCCCTCGTAATGGAAGTGGGTGCCGGGCGGGTCGGACAGCGGCACCGTGGCCAGCCGCGCGCTGACCTCGGCCAGCGACAGTGACGCTTCCACCCCGGCATCGATCAAGGCACGGGCTGCTGCCGGGTGCTGGTCGCTGGCAGCGCTCAGGCCACTGGTGTGGGTGAGCAGGTGGCGCAGGGTCAGTGGCTGCGGGCTGGGCAGGCTGTACACGCCGCCGGTTGACGGTTCGAACAGCACCCGGGTGCCGGCAAACTCCGGCAGCAAGCGCGACAGCGGGTCGTCCAGCTGCAGTCGGCCCTGCTCCATCAGCTGCAGCACCGCCACCGACACCACTGGTTTGGTCATCGAATAGATGCGGAACAGGCTGTCCTCGCGCATCGGCTGCGTGCGGGCGATGTCCTGATGGCCGTAGTGGCGCTGCAACAGGCGCTGGCCGTCTTTTTCGATCAGGGCAACAGCACCGGGAAAACCGTTGGCAGCCGTGTGCTGCTGCAGGTAGTCATCCAGCGCCTGCCAGCGCCCGCTGGCGCAGGCATTGGTGGCTGACAGCAGGGCCGCCGCGACGGCCAGCAAGCCGGGCAACAGGCAATGGCGCAAGGGCATGGGACAGGTCCTGGAGGCAACGGTGCCAGGGGGGAGCGTGGTGGTGCAAAACCGACAAGGCGCCCCGCAGGGCGCCTTGTCGTTGAAACGGGATCAGAACTTGTAGGTATGGCTGATCGAAACCATCCGGCCGCGGCCGGCGAAGTAGTTCATCCAGCCCGGCAGCTGCGACCAGGTCAGGATGTACTGCTTGTCGAACAGGTTTTCCACGCCTACCGACAGGGTGCCGAAGCGGCCGGTGTCATAGTTCACGCTCAGGTCCCACAGGGCGTAACCGTAAGTGTCTTCCTCGTTGGCGTAGACATCGCCGGTGACCGGGTTGGTGAAGGTTTCACGCAGGTCGCGGCTGAAGGTCTTGCTCACGCCCAGGGTGGCGTTGAGGGCGTCGTTCGGGGTCCAGGTCAGCGAGGCATTCACCTTGTCCGGGGAAATGTCCAGGATGCCCATTTCCTTGCTCAGGCCCGAGCCCGGGTAGTACTGGGTCTGGCCGCGGATGCGCGAATACAGCAGGTTGGCCTTCCACTGGTCGTTGAAGGTCCAGGCCGAGTTCAGCTCGAAGCCTTCGATTTCCACCGGCGAACGGGTCAGGATGAAGTCGTCGGTTTCCTTGTCCACGGTCAGGGTCGAGCCGAAGTCGGAGGTCGAACGGTAGACCGAGGCGCCGAGCTGGCCCTTGGCACCGCGCCAGTTGAAGCCGATTTCCTTGTTCTCGGTGATCAGCGGCTGCAGGTCGGCAATGCAGGACACGGCCTTGCACGGGCTGTTGGCCTGGATGTTGCGCAGCGGGATGCCGACGTTGGCGATGCCGAAGCCTTCCGAATAGGAGGCAAACACCGAGAATTCATCATTGATGCGCCAGATCGCACCGAAGTTGGGCATGGTGGCCTTGTAGTCCAGCTTGCCGCCCTGCACCGGGGTGTGGTCGCGGAAGGCCACGGTGGTGTAGCTGTCGATGCTCAGCTCGCCGTCCTCGCGGCGCACGCCGGCATCCAGGGTCACCGGGCCGATGTCCCAGCTCAGCTGGGCATACGGGGCCAGCGAGGTGTATTCCATCGGCGGCACCCACAGGCGGTTGGTCAGGGCCAGGCGCTGCTGCGCGGTGTCCTTGACGAAGTCCACGCCGGTGCGCAGGCGCAGGCCTTCCACCCCGGCCAGGTCGCTGTAGCCGTAGCCCAGGCGCAGGCCCTTCTTGTCGGAGACGATTTCCGACTGGTCCCAGATGCGCTCGGCTTCCGGCGGCGCCGGCTTGACCAGCTGGCGGTCGCTGCCGTTTTCCGGCACGTAACGCATGGCCTGATCGGCCCAGTAGGCGTCCACGCTCAGTTCGCCGCCGAAGAAATCGGCGTGGGTGTACTTCACCGCGAACTGTTCAAAGTCGTTGAACTCGGCCAGCGAGCCGGCAATGGAGCCCTTCTCGGCGGTGTTGGTGCTCGGCACCGGGCAGTCGACCGGGTCAAAGCGGCAACCTTCCACCGGGATGTAGTTGTGCTTGCCGCCGATGTGGAAGTTGCTGTAGCTGGCCTGGATGCGCTGCATCTGGCCGTCGCCGAAGTTGTAGCCACCCTTGACGAACAGGTTCTTGCTGTAGGAATCAGACAGCGAGCCGGAGGTGTTCATGCCGACCCGGCGGCCGTCGCCGTCATAGCTGATGCCGCGGTCGATGTAGGCGCCGGAGATCACGAAATCGGCGGCATCACCGCGGTAGGTGTGCATCAGGCCGATCTTGGACTGCGCGCTGTCATCCGCGAACTGGGTGCTGTAACGGGTGGAAACGGTGGTCTGGTGGCCATCCACTTCCGGGTTCTTGGACAGGTAGTTGATCACGCCGCCAGCGCCGCCGATGCCTTCGGCGGCCGACGGGCCGTTGATCACCTCGATGCGGCCGATCACACCCATGTCGGTGAAGGTGCCGTTGCGGTTGCCTTCGCGCAGCGGCGAGCCCTGCGGCACACCGTCGAACAGGCGCAGGGCAATGCGCCCGCGCAGGGTTTCACCGGAGTTGCTCATCGCCTGCGAGGATTCGGAATAACCCGGCACCATGCGCGCGAGCACGGCGGTGGCGTCCTCGGTCAGGTTCAGGGTGCGCTGCACCTGCTCGGCGTTGACCAAAGTCACCGCGCCGGGGACCTTGTCGATGGCAACCGGGGTACGGGTACCGGTGACCATCACCTGGTCCAGGTCAGTGGCCTGGCTGGCGGCATCCTGGGCCAGGGCCGGTGCGATGGAGGCTGCCAGCAGCACGCTGCTGATCGCGGCGGTCAACGGATTGATCATTTGTTTTTCCCGGTAAGGCGGTAAACACCACCCAGACGGCACTGGTTGGTGCGATGGTCGGGCCAGTGGCCCGGTGAGCTTCATCGGGTTGCGCACACACTTCGCACGCCCCCATACATTGGCGCGAAGCCTATGCGTCAGGGCGATGACAAGAAACGGGCTGTGGCTGTGTTCTGAGTGAAGCATTTCTGCCTTGTCCGCTGCTGCATTGCGGCAAAAAGGCAGTGAATATTTGCTTCAGTCCTTGCTCAAGCAATTTTTGCTTTCTTCCAGCAAGGCATTGACCAGGCGCAGGCGGACCGAGGAGCGCGACCAGACCAGGCCGATCCGGCGGGGTTCGGACGGCAGCGGCAGCGGCAGCCGGGCCACGTCGATGCCGGACGGCCAGGGTTGGGCCCAGTCCGGCACCAGGGACACGCCCAGACCACGGTCCACCATCACCGCGATCGCGTTCAGGGCGTTCAACTCCAGTCGTTCGCGCGGCACGATGCCGGCCCGGCGCAGGTACTCATCGGCCTTGCGGCCGCCCCACTCGTGGCGGTCGTAGCGGATCAGCGGCTGCTCGCGCAGCAGGGTGTGCGGGTCGATATGGGCCAGGTGGCGTGGCGCCAGCACCACCAGCGGTTCTTCGCGCAGCAGTTGCCAGTCGCAGGTCTTGGGCAGGGCGAACGGGGCCTGCAGCACCATCGCCGCGTCCAGGTCGCCCTCCTCCACCGCCCGGTACAGGTCGGCCGAATAGCCGGGGCGGATGAACACGTTGATTTGCGGGAAGCTTTCCACCATCGCCGCCAGGATGTCCGGCAGCAGGCCGGCCAGGGCGGTCGGGCAGGCGCCGATGCGCAGCTCGCCGGACAGCCCGTTCTCGTTGGCCACGCTGCGCAGGTCGGCCACATCGCGCAGCAGCCCGCGGGCACGTTCCAGGATGCGCGCGCCCTCCTCGGTGACGCTGACCGTGCGCCCGGCGCGGGCGATCAGTGGGGCGCCCAGTTCACGTTCCAGGGTGCGGATCTGCTGGGCCACGGCAGCCGGGGTGATGTGCAGGCTGCGTGCGGCCGCGGCCATCGAGCCGCGGTCAGCGACAGTGACGAAGGTGTTGAGGAACTGCGTTTCCACCTTGCTGGGATCCGGATAGGGCGGCGACGGCCAAGACAGACAGTATCGCCTGCCTTGGCCACTTTTGCGTCTGGCCTTAGGTCGACTTGCGCCGGCCCTGACCGTGGATGGTCAGTCCTTCCAGCGACTGGGCCGGCGGCGGGAACAGGAAGCTGGCCAGGTAGCCGATCACGATGCACAGGGCAATGGAGATGCCCAGGTAGAAATACGGATGGACCAGGTCGAACCACCAGCAGGCCAGGGTGATCAGGATCGAGCCGGCCACGCCGATGGCCACCCCGCCGGCATTGGCGCGGCGGGTGAACATGCCCAGGGTGTAGGCACCGGCAAAACCGCCGCCAAGCAGCCCGGCCAGTTCGATGGACACGTCAAACAGCGAGTCGATGTCGTAACGGCTCATCAGCAGGGCGATGCCGATGCCGAACAGGCCCACGCCCACCCCGGCCCATTCGGCGATGCGCACGGCGGTCTTCTCGTTGGGGGCCTTGGCCAGCTTCTGGTAGAAGTCCACCGAGATCAGGGTGCCGACCGAGTTGATGATGCTCGACAGGGTGGACATGGCAGCGGCGAAGATGCCGGCGATGATCAGCCCGGTGACCCCGGCCGGCAGTTCGGCGGCAATGAACAGGGGGAAGGTGGCATCGATCGGCAGCAGCGGGTTCAGCCGCTCCGGGTTGTTGCGGTAGTACATCCACAGCGCGGTGCCGATGCCGTAGAAGACAAAGCCGCCCGGCACCATGATCGCGGCGAAGGTCCAGATCGAACGCCCGGCGGCCTTGTCGTCCTTGGTCGACAGCGCGCGCTGCATCAGCACCTGGTCCTTGGGGAAGGTCAGCACCACGTCGAAGATGACCAGGAAGATGAAGCCCCAGACGGTGGCCTTGGTCAGGTCGAAGCTGAAGTCGAACAGCCGGGTCTTGTCCTCGGCGGCTACCGCGCTCATCAGCTGCGGCAGGTCGGTGCCGGACTGCCAGAACACGTAGCCGATGGCGAACAGGGCCCCGCCGAACATCACGAACACCTGGATCACGTCGGTCCAGATCACCGCCTTGGAGCCACCGATGGTGGAGTAGATGATGGTGAACACGCCCATGATCAGGATCGACACCGCTACATCCAGGCCGGTGATGGTGGCAATGGCCAGCGCCGGCAGGAACAGGATCACGCTCATCCGCGAGCCGATCTGCATCACGATGCACAGCGCGCTGGAGAGCAGGCGGATGGCTGGGTGGAAGCGGGTTTCCAGGTAGGAGAACACGCTCATCAGGTCCAGCCGGCGCAGGATCGGCACGATCCAGATGGCCACGAACACCAGGCCGCAGACCGCCATCAGGTTGTTGGTCAGGTACTGCCAGTTGGTATCAAAGGCCTTGGCCGGAATGGCGATGAAGCTGATCGAGGAGGTGTTGGTGGCATACAGGCTGATGCCGGCCACCCAGAACGGGATCGAGCGGCCACCGACGAAGTAGTCGGCGGTGCTGGAGTTCTGGTCCTTCAGGTAGAACCAGAAGCCCATGCCGAGCATGGCCGCCAGGTACAGGGTGATCACCACCCAGTCCAGCGAGCGCAGCAGGTGCTTGCTGCCTTCCAGCTCGCCGAAGGCCAGGCCGCCGTCAGCCTGCCAGGCCAGGCCGTTGCCGTAGGCGGCAACCGCGGCGGGGGCTGCGCCGGGCAGGTCCTGGATGCTGTACCAGGCACTGGTGATGGTGTGGAAGCTGCGCAGCACGGTGCGCTCGTCGGCCTGGCGCACCAGCATCAGCAGGTGGGCCTGGCCGAGCTGGCGCAGGGAACCGGGGACTACCCGGCCGTCGCTGGCCGGCAGGTACTGCCAGCCCTGGTCCTTGCTGTAGCGCTGCCACTGTCCGGCACTGTCGGCCAGGTAGACCGCACCACGGTTGCCCTGCACCGCCTGCGGCGGGGCATTGCCCAGCCAGGGCGGCAGCTGGCGCCAGCGCCCCTGGGCGTCGGCCACATGCAGCTGTGGCTGGCCGCCGGTATCGGTGCCGGCCAGCAGCAACTCGTCACCGAGCATGCCGATCACCGGCTGGGCCAGCCCGGCCGGCAGGGGCTGCTGGCCGAGCGCCTGCAGCTGGTCGCGCTGCAGGCGCACCTGCATGAGCGCCGGTTGCGCGCCGGCCAGCAACAGCCAGCCCTGGTTGCCGTTGCCGGCTGCAGCCTGGATCTGTGCCGGGGCCAGCCCGGCCGGCAGGGTCAACGGCTGCCAGTGCTGGCCATCGGCGGACAGCTGTTGCAGCTGCTGGCCGTTGCTGGCCAGCAGCTGGCCGCCCAGGCTGAACAAGGCAGAAGCCTCGGCCGCCGGCAGTTGTCCTTCACGCACGCTGGTCAGGCTGGGCTGGGCCTGGGCAAACGGGGCCAGCGCCAGCAGCAGCAACAGGCCGGGCAGGAAGCAGAGCAGGGAAGAAAGGAAACGGATGCCAGGCATGTCGTGCGGTCCTGCGCGGAGCAATCAGCGGGTGGTGGAGCGGTCGGCAGCCAGCAGCATCTGGGCCTGGCGCAGGAAGGGTGTATCGATCATGCGACCTTCGAACAGGAAGGCACCACGGCCGGAAGTCTCGGCCGCCGTTGCGGCGGCGACGATCCGGCGGGCCTCGTCCAGGCGCTGCTCGCTGACGCTGAATACGGCATTGGCCCAGGCCACCTGTTTGGGGTGGATGCAGCTCTTGCCCAAAAAGCCCAGGTCACGCGCCAGCCCGGCTTCGCTGTGGAAGCCGTCTTCGTCGCTGACGTTGGGCCAGGCGCTGTCGTAGGCAAACACGCCGGCCTCGGCTGCGGCCATCCTCAGCGCGAACAGGGCGGCATGCACATTGGCCGGGGTGCGGGCGATGCCGTTGACCGCGAACAGGTCGGCCAGGCCCAGTTGCAGGCCGGCCACCCGCGGGTGGGCGGCGGCCAGTGCCGCGGCATGGCGCAGGCCGGCCGGGGTTTCCACATTGAGCAGCAGGCCAATCGGCCGGCTCACCCCATTGGCGGCCTCGGCCGCTTCCAGCGCGGCGGCAATGGCCTGCACCTGGGCGGCGCTTTCCAGTTTGGGGATATTGAGCAGGTCCACCCGCGGCTGGGCCATGGCGGCCAGGTCGCCGGCAAAATGCGGGCTGTCGGCGGCGTTGGTGCGCACGATCACGCACTTGCTGCTGGCCGCCAGCGCCGGGTCGGTCAGGAAACCGGCAATGGCCTGGCGGGCCGCCTCCTTGCCGGCCTCGGGGACCGAGTCCTCCAGGTCGAAGGACAGGGCATCGGCGTCGCCGGCCAGGGCCTTGGCGAACAACTCCGGCCTGGCACCGGGAACGAACAGCTTGCTTCTCATGGCACAACCCTTTGCGGTGCAAACCCGCGCTGGGAGCAAAGTCTGGGCCAAGCCCGGCGGCGAAACACCGGTGCCGGCGATATTCAGGCAATAGCAATGCTTGCTTGTGCGTCAGGGCGGCCAGTGCGGCCGGGCAGGTACACTGGCCAGCATGAAAATCGTCTCCTGGAACGTCAATTCCCTCAATGTCCGCCTGCCCCACCTGGAGCTGTGGCTGGAAAAATTCGCCCCGGATGTGGTCGGGCTGCAGGAAACCAAGCTGGAGGACCACAAGTTCCCGGCTGCGCGCCTGGCCGAGCTGGGCTGGAACGTGGTCTTTGCCGGGCAGAAGACCTACAACGGGGTGGCATTGCTGGCCCGGGGCGAGATCAGCGATGTGCAGATCGGCATCCCGAATTTCGAGGATGAACAGAAGCGCGCCATCGCCGGCACCGTCAACGGCGTGCGGGTGATCAACCTGTATGTGGTCAACGGCCAGGACGTGGGCACCGACAAGTACGACTACAAGCTGCGTTGGCTGGCGGCCGTGCATGCCTGGGTGGCCGATGAAATGACCCGGCACAAGGAACTGGTGGTGATGGGCGACTTCAACATCGCCCCGGACGAGCGCGACGTGCCCGATGCCACGGTCTGGAACGACGAACACATCCTGACCTCGGTGGCGGAGCGTGCCGCGCTGCAGGGGTTGCTGGACCTGGGCCTGCACGATGCTTTCCGCCTGAAGCACCAGGACGGCGCGATCTTCAGCTGGTGGGATTACCGCGCCGCCGGTTTCCGCCGCAATTATGGCCTGCGCATCGACCTGAACCTGATTTCCGACGCGCTCAAGGCCCGCTTGGCCGACGCCGGCATCGACCGCGAGCCGCGCACCTGGGAGCGCCCCAGCGACCATGCTCCGGCCTGGGTGCAGCTGGCCCCGGCCGGTTGATCCCGGCCACGGAAAAGCCCGGCTTGCGCCGGGCTTTTTGTGCAGCAGACAGATGCTTCAGCGCACCGACTTGCGGGTGAACAGGTTGACGATGGCCAGCAGGATCACCGCGCCGATCAACGAGAAGATGAAGGTGCGTATGGTGATGGCGTCATTGATGCCGCCGCCGAACAGGAAGCCGGCGATCATCGCGCCGACGATGCCGACAATGATGTTCAAAAAGATGCCCTGCTGGGCGTCGCGCTTCATGATCAGGCTGGCCAGCCAGCCAACGATGCCGCCAATGATCAACCAGATGATGATTCCCATGAAAAGCTCTCCTTGTACGTGGACACCGGGGGTGATGCCTGACGCACAGTTAAGAAGGCTTGGCGTTAAAAGGTCGTGCACTGGCGTGAGGCTGGCGTGGTGAGTACGCCGGTACTGGGCCACTGGCAGTGGGAGGGCGTGCAGGTCTGGCACCTGCCCCATGTGCCCGGCCAGCGGGGTGAACCGCAGGCGCGCACGGTGCTGGCACCGGTCTTGGGCATGGCCCCCGGGCAGCTGCCGATCCAGCGCAACGAACGCGGCCGGCCCGAGCTGGGCGGAGGCTTGGCCGGCCAGGATGCCGGCTGGAGCCACAGCGGTGGCCACCTGCTGGTGGCGCTGGCCAGCCATGGCCGGGTCGGGGTGGACCTGGAGCGGATCCAGCGGCGGCCGAAAATGGCCGAGGTGATCGCCCGTTTCTTCCACCCGGCCGAAGTGGACTGGCTGCTGGGGCTGGACGAGGCGGCCCGCCAGCACTGGTTCTTCCGTGTCTGGTGCGCCAAGGAGGCCCTGCTCAAGGCCCACGGCCACGGCATTTCCTTCGGCCTGCACCGTTTTGCCTTCGCTGCCGACGGCGCGGCCTTGGTGCTGGCCGCCTCCGACCCCGGTCTGGGCCCGGTGGCCAGCTGGCAGTTGCACGAATGGGCCATTGCCGATGATTTTCGTGCCGCCCTGGCCTGGCAGACCGCCCGAGCCTGCGATAATGGCGGGCATGAGCACCCACACCCTTCCCGCTGACGTCGCCCCCGCCCTGCAACAGGGCCTGGCCGCGATGGGCCTGGACGCACACCTGGCCGCCCCGCTGCTTGAGTACCTGACCCTGCTTGACCGCTGGAACAAGACCTACAACCTGACTGCGATCCGCGACCCGCGTGAAATGGTCACCCGCCACCTGCTCGATTCGCTGGCGATGGCGCCGTTCTTCTCCACCGGCACCCTGGCTGACCTGGGCACCGGCCCCGGGCTGCCGGGCATCCCGCTGGCGATCACCCACCCGGGCCTGCAGGTGACCCTGGTGGAGAGCAACGGCAAGAAGTGCCGTTTCATGCGCGAGGCCGTGCGCAAGCTGGGCCTGGCCAATGCGCGGGTGGCCGAAGGCCGTGCCGAGGCGCTGGACGAGCCGGCCGGTTTCGACAACCTCACCGCGCGGGCAATGGACACCCTGGACGGGATCATCCGTGTCGGTGGCCACCTGCTGCGCCCGGGCGGGCGCCTGCTGGCGATGAAGGGCGTGGTCCCGCACGAGGAAATCGCCGCGCTGCCGGCCGGCTGGCAGGTCGAGTCGATCACCCCGCTGCAGGTTCCCGGCCTGGTCGGGGAACGCCATCTGGTGGTGGTCGGCCGCGGCTGATTTTTCACCAGCTTTTCGCATTCGTCCGGTGAGCGGCCATAATGACCAGCCCGGACACCTGCCCAAGAGGCTCAACGCATGGCCCGCATCATCGCGATTGCCAACCAGAAAGGCGGCGTCGGCAAGACCACCACGGCCGTCAACCTGGCCGCGGCGCTCGCCGGTGCCGGCAAGCGCGTCATGCTGGTGGACCTGGACTCGCAGGGCAACGCGACCATGGGCAGCGGGGTGGACAAGCGCGAACTGAGCGCATCCACCTGTGACCTGCTGCTGGGGGAGGCCTCGGTGGTCCAGGTGCGGGTGACCACCGGTGAAGGCTTCGACCTGCTGCCGGGCAACATCGACCTGACCGCGGCGGAAATCCAGCTGATGAGCCAGGACGCCCGCGAGCAGCGGCTGAAGACCGCGCTTGCGCCGGTGGTGGGCCAGTACGACTACATCATCATCGACTGCCCGCCGGCGCTGGGCCTGCTCACCCTCAACGCACTGGCCGCGGCCGATTCGGTGATCGTGCCGATGCAGTGCGAGTACTACGCCCTGGAAGGGCTGAGCGCGCTGGTGGAAACCATCGAGGCGCTGCGCGGCACGCTCAACCCGGCGCTGGAGATCGAAGGGGTGCTGCGCACCATGTTCGATGTGCGCAACAACCTGGCCAATGCGGTATCCAACGAATTGACCAACCACTTCGGTGACAAGGTCTTCCGCACCATCGTGCCGCGCAACGTGCGCCTGGCCGAGGCGCCCAGCCATGGCC
>JBJEWP010000021.1:0-2712 GCA_051885115.1 Stenotrophomonas sp.
AACCGCCGACCTCCTGCATGCCATGCAGGCGCTCTCCCAGCTGAGCTATGGCCCCGTGCATTGCTGCCGAGAAGGAAATAATAGCCAGAGATCCGGGGTAGCACAAGCCTTTTTTTACAAAAAATTTCACAAGGCTTGTGGCGGCTGGATTGGTGGGTCAAAACACCCAGTGCAGGCCTAGCTGGATGCCACTTTCCCGTGCACTGCCGGCCTGCATCTGCGTATGTGCTGCAGCCTGCCAATAAAGCCCCTGCGCGATCTGGCGGCGCACCTGCAGGCCAAGTCGCCAGCGTTCGGCCGCCAGGTCGAGCCCGGCGACAGAGAAACCATTGCCGGGCAGGCCGTCGAATGACGCGTTGTAGGCAAGGTCGTGGTCACCGAGCAGGCGCTGGTAGGCCAGACTGCCACTCCAGTCCCAAGGGCCGGAGGCATGGCTGGCACGCAGGCCGGTTTCGGCAAAGGGTAGTTGCCGCCGGGTGGCGGCTGCACGCAGACCCAGGCCGAGCAGGGAGCTTTCATCAAAACGGCCCTGACGCTGTTCGATCCAGCCGGCTGCCAGATAGGGGTGCAGCCACTGCCGGCGCTGCCATCCCAGGTCCAGGCGCAGGTGGCTGGCGCTGTCGCGGCGGCGGCTGTGCAGGGTTTCCTCCAGCTGGCCGGCAATCACCTGACGGGCGTTGTCCACCCGGCTGCGGCCCTGTCCGACAATCACACCCAGCTGCCAGTCAGTGTTTTGCCACTGCCACCACAGGTGAGCGCGGGTGTAACGGGCGCTGCTGTGGTCGGCCAGCGGTGCGCGCAGGCGCATCTGCAGGCTGTCCACCGCCAGGCCCCAGTGCTGCCGGCCACTTTCGCCCAGGGCGAAGCCGGCACCGGCCTGGAAGCCATTGCTGTGCCAGCGGCCGGTGCCATAGCCGGGCTGGCTGAGTCTGCCTTCCTGATGGATCCCCTGCAGGTGCATGGCCTGCCCGGCATCACGCACGGCGTGTTGATCGGCCAGCAGGGACAGCAAGTGCAGGTCATTGCCCAGGCTGACCTGGTGCTCCATGCCCAGAAGTGGCGCCGACAGCGTGGCCAGTGAGGTGGCGGCCAGGGTGGTGTCAGCCAGCAGCAGGCTGTTGGCTGCACTGGTGATCTGGCCGGCGTTGGCCGGCAGCACATCGGGTTGGCCCAGGGCGCCGAGCAGGACGTCGGCCTGGCCGGCACCGTTGATCACTGCCGCCGGTGCGGCCAGGGAGAGCGCACTGGCAGTGGCATTGACCCGGGTGAGCTGTGCGGTGACCTGCTGGTTGCTGTAGTCCAGGCTGGCCGTCCAGAACAGGTCATTGGCATAAGTGACATGGTCAAACTGCCCGTCCAGCTGCCCCGCCTGCAGCAGCAGCTCGCGGTTGCCTGCGCTGTAACCGGTTGCTTCGGGCAGCAGGTGCAGGGTGCCATCCAGCGCGGCGCTGCCTGACACTTGCAGGGGTTGGCCGATGGCGATGATGGTGGTGGCCTGCTCGCCGGCCTGGAAGTTGCCACCGACACGCCCGCCATCGGCCTGCAGCTGGGACTGGTTGAGCAGGGCCAGATCGCCGGCGATATCGCCGGCAAGGCGCAGCCTGCCGCCTTCCACCGTGGTCTGGCCGGTATAGCTGTTGTTGGCCTGCAGGGTCAGCTGGCCATTGCCACGCTTGAGCAGCCCACCGCTGCCGGAAATGGCATTGGCAAACACGCCGCTCTGGCCGCTGCGCAGCTCGGCAGTGAAGTCGGTGGTGAACTGCGCCGGACCGTTGACCGCCTTGCCGGCGTCGAGCATGCCCCAGCCATAAAGCGGGTCCACACCTTGCTGGCCCAGATCCGCCGCGGTGGTGAGCAGGGTCTGTTGCACATTGCTGGCGCTCATCCACGGGAAAGCCTGCCAGACCAGGGCGGCCGCGCCGGTCACCACGGCAGTGGAGGCAGAGGTGCCGTCCACATAATGGCTGTTGGCAAATGCGGTGCCGGCCACCGGGCTGACCAGATGCAGACCCGGAGCGACAAGACAGAAAGCGGCGGCATCGCCACAGGCATTTGAAAGCCCATTGAGCCCGGCCGCCTGACCATCGCTGTCAATGCGCACGTTGGCTACCGCCAGCCAGTTGTTGCGGTATTGCGGCAGGTAGGCGGGCAGGCCGGCCGGATTGTCCGGCTGGTCACGCCCGGCATTGCCGGTGGCAGCCACCAGCAAGGCATCGGCCGAAACAATGTAGTCGGCCATGCTCCGGTAGGCCGTGGCCGATGCGACCGAGCCGGGGGTGCCCAACGAAAGGTTGAACAGGCGCACATTGGCGGCAATGTAATGCGCAACCCCCTTGGTGATGGCCTCGCTGGTGCAGGCATCCTCAGCACAGACCCGGCCCCAGTGCAGCTCGGCCCCGGGCGCGGCGCCACCCTTGAAGTCGCCGCTGGCACTGCCTCCGATCAAGGCGCCCATCAGGGCGCCATGGCCGCTCTTGCCGGCAGCATCGGTGTCGGCGGGGCGGCCGGTGAAGTCGGTGTAACTGCTGATCCGCCCGTTCAAGGGGGCATAGCCAGTCACCTGCTCGGTGTCCAGGAAGGCTGCCTTGACGCCTTTCCCGGTGTAGTCGGCTGCCTGTGCGGCGGCAATGCCGGTGGGAATGCGCAGGTTGTCGGCTGCACCACTGTAGGAACAGGCCGGGATATTGCCCGGATTGCTGCTGTGCAGGTACG